>NZ_JBFUJE010000019.1:0-25330 GCF_056401535.1 Luteibacter sp. P4_E6
GGCCTGCGTCGCCGCGAGTGGTCTGAAGGATGTCAAGCCTGTCGGCGGCCCGATTCAGTACGACGACCGCGTACCGGTCACGGCGCTGGTCCTGGCCGGGCGTTATCCGCAGAAGCACATGAATAACCGGCCCGGGCGCGAGTTGTGTGTTTGGGACCGGAAGGCGGAGAAGGCTTATGTCAGCGAGGCGGATCAGCTGTTGAAATAGGAAATGTGGGAGCCGCTTCAGCGGCGAAAAGCCAACCGAGCGGGATAGCCGGAAGACTCATCCGAGGCTTGGCTGGCCCCCTGCTGCGGGATCGCCGATGAATCGGCTCCTACAACGGCCGGCATGACCTGTACCCTCGTCAGGCTGCGGCGGTTAGTAATTGCGCAGCACGTTGCCCGGCAAAAACTGCCACGTACGCGTGATGTACAGCTCGTCCACGCGAGTCTTGTCCGGCGGGAGGGCGGGGAAGGGGGCGGCGAGGCGCACGATGCGCTGGGCCGCCTCGTCGAGCAGTTTGTGCCCCGAGCTCTTGATCACGTCCATGCTCTTGATCGTGCCGTCCCGATTGAGGCCCACCGTGAGCACCAGCTCACCGTAGACGCCCTGGCGGCGCGCTTCGTCGGGATAATTCAGGTTGCCCACCCGCTCCACGCGACCGACCCAGCCTTTCATATAGGCCGCGTAGACGTACTCGCGCGTATTGGACGAAATGAATTTCTTCTTCGGGCGCTTCGCGTAGGCCTGCGATTGCTCGCGTACCTCAGCCGAGAGCTTGGCCATTTCCAGCTTTCGCTGCACGTCTTCGTCGGATATCGGGACCGGGCGTTCCTTCTGCTCGGCCTGCTCCTTCGTGGAGTCGACGGTGAAACCCGTCTCGCCCGACGTGGTGAGCAACTGGGCGGGCGTGCGTTCGGTTGGCGCTGGCGCCTGGGCGTCCTTGGGCTCCGCGGTCATGCCCTGGTTGGGGGTCGGCAGGGGACCGGAGACCGGCTCAGACGGCCGGGCCGCTTTGTCCTGGTCGCCGCCGCCGGCATTGCTCGCCTGGGCCAGGAAGTCGGCTTTGTCCGGCTGTTCCTGGTTGGCGACGTCCACGAGGGTGACATCGAGCGTAGGAACGCTCGGTTTGGGCTTCTCCGCGTCGAAGGTGATGCCAAGGATGACGACACCGTGCAGCAGCAGCGAAAACAGCAGGGTCGCGCCGAACAGGTCGGCGCCGGTGGTGCGGGTCGTCATCGGGCCTCGATTGCGTCGAACATCAGCCCCGCGATGTTAATGCCGAACTGGGCATCCAGTTCGCGGATGCATGTCGGAGATGTGACGTTGATCTCGGTCAGGTAGTCGCCAATGACGTCCAGTCCGACGAAACGGAGGCCGCGACGGACCAGCTCCGGCGCCACCTGCGCCGCGATCCAGCGGTCGCGGTCGGACAGGGGGATGCCCTCACCCCGGCCGCCGGCGGCGAGGTTGCCACGGAATTCGTCGCCCTGCGGAATGCGGGCGAGCGCATACGGCACCGGCTCGCCATCGATCAGCAGGATGCGCTTGTCACCGGCGGTGATCTCGGGGATGTACTTCTGTGCGATGGCGAAATGGCGGGCGCCGTCGAGCAGGGTCTCCAGCATGGAATTGAGGTTCGAGTCGCCATGCTTCACCCGGAAGATGCCGCGGCCGCCCATGCCATCCAGCGGTTTGAGTACCGCTTCGCCATGCTCGGCGACGAACCGGCGCAGCTCACCGGCGTCGCGGGAGACCAGGGTTGGTGCGATGCACTGGGGGAAATCCAGGGCGAACAGCTTCTCGTTGCAGTCGCGCAGGCTGCGCGGGTCGTTGACCACCTTGCAGCCGGCGCGCTGGGCGCGCTCCAGGACCATGGTGTCGTAGATGAACTGGGAATCGACCGGCGGGTCCTTGCGGGCCAGGACGATGTCGACCTCGGCCAGCGGGCGCCAGGTGGGCTCGCCCAGCGTGAACCAGCCTGTCGGGTCCTCCTTCACGGTGAGCGGCCGCAGGCGGGCCCAGGCCTCGCCGTCGCGCAGGGCAAGGTCACCCTGTTCCATGTAGAGCAAGGCGTGGCCGCGGCGAGAGGCCTCCAGCAACATGGCGAAGGTAGAGTCCTTGGCGATCTTGATGGCGCGGATCGGGTCCATCAGGACGGCGACGGAGAGCGACATGGGGGTGTCCCGGGAGAGCAGGAAGAATGCCAAGTCTAGTGGGGGAGGGATCGCAATTTCACAAGGATTTGTCCCTTTAAGAACAATTCATCTTGACGGCGACCCGGCCAACCATTAAACAGCGAACGGGAGGAACGCCGAAGAGCGGGCCACCGGAGCCCAGGTTCCGGACGACGACCCAGCGCACGGATAAGCCGGCATGAAACCAGCTATCCTGCGGTGGGATTTGCGGTTTTTTTGTGCGTGCTACGGGGGCGCAGTGAACGAAAACGGACGTGGTACCGATCTGACCGGCTTGCGGGTCATGGTCATCGACGATTCGAAAACCATCCGACGCACGGCCGAAACCCTGCTGAAGAAGGAAGGCTGCGACGTTCTGACCGCAGTCGATGGGTTCGAGGCGCTGGCAAAGATTTCCGACCAGAAACCGAACATCATCTTCGTCGACATCATGATGCCGCGCCTGGATGGCTACCAGACCTGCGCGCTGATCAAGAACAACGCCCAGTTCCGCGGGACGCCGGTGATCATGCTGTCCTCCAAGGACGGTCTGTTCGACAAGGCGCGTGGCCGCATCGTGGGCGCGGAGCAGTACCTTACCAAGCCTTTCACTCGCGACGAACTCCTCGGCGCGATCCATCGCTATGCGACGGCGAGCTGATTCAAATCCGCTTAACGACGTCCAGGGGGACGTGTGGCAAACATTCTGATCATTGACGACTCGCCCACCGACGTACGCGTGTTCACCACGCTACTGGAGAAGGCGGGTTTTTCCGTCTCCAGTGTCGACAACGCCGAGTCGGGCATCGACCGCATCCGTGCGAGCAAGCCCGACCTGGTCATCATGGACGTCATCATGCCCGGCATGAATGGCTTCCAGGCCACCCGAACGCTGAGCCGGGACCCGGCTACGGCGGACGTGCCCGTGGTGATGATCACGACCAAGTCCATGGAGACGGACCGCGTATGGGGGTTGCGCCAGGGCGCGAAGGCCTTCATCACCAAGCCGGTGAACGAGAAGGAACTGCTCTCGACCATCGCCAGCCTGCTGCCGAACAAGCATTGAGGGCGCCATGAGCGAGAACGCGGCACTTACGCCTTTCGAACTGCTCGCCCACTACGAGCGCGCCTGCCTGGCGCACTCGGCGGGCGCGCCCGAACGGGTCGAATCGCTGGGCCTGTGGCGTGGCATCGGCTTCCGTATCGGTCGCCGTGCCTTTGTCAGCGGTATCGAAGAGATCAACGAACTGCTCGCCGTGCCGCCGCTGACCAACGTGCCGGGCACCCAGCCCTGGCTGATGGGCGTGGCCAACGTGCGCGGCAACCTCGTGCCGGCAATCGATCTGGGCCGTTTCCTCTTCGACGAACGCACGCCTTCATCCGAGCGTACGCGCCTGCTGCTGGTTCGCCAGCACGGCGGTACGGTGGGCCTGCTGGTCGACGAAGTGTTCGGCCAGCGCACCATGGACGAGGCGCAGCGCGGTACCGGCAGCGAGGAACACGATCCGCGCCTGGCGCGGTTCGTCGCGGAAAACGTACAACTGGGCGAGCAATCGTTCGGGCTTTTCAGCATGAGCCGTCTGGCTCGTGCGCCGGATTTCCGGCAGGCGGCGCTGTAAAGCGTCTCCACGGGGGACGGGACGGCCGGGTGGCCGCCCCGCAACAGGATCGGCGAGGGCGGTAAACGCTCTTGCGATGGGAACGGAGGGGCGGCCAGTGCGGCCGCTTCGTCATGCCGACGACCTCATTCGGGGCGCCGGTGACTAGCTTTGCCAGGTTTGGTCGAGGTGAGTATGAGCACGACAACAGGGGGCGCAGGCCGGGAACGTGGTTACACGATGGTTATCGTGGCCCTGCTTCTGGCTATCGGTTTGGCGTCGGTCGACTTCTGGTGGCTGAACATCAAGAACGGTGAGGATCGCGAAGCCATCGCGCTGACGACCCAGGTGCAGGTGCTTTCGCAGCAGACCGCGAAGTACGCACTCGAGGCGTCCGACGGCAACCGCGACTCGTTCCGCGAACTGGCGGCCACGCGCAACACCATCGATTCGGCGGTGCAGCGACTGGTCAAGGGCGATGAAAAGACCGGCATGCCTTCCTATGCCGAGAACGACGCGACGCCGTCCGGCCGCTCGGTGGGCGCCCTGGCCAACGCCTGGCACCAGCTCGATGCGGATATCGGCAAGATCCTGTCGAACAAGGACCTGGTCCTGAGTTCCGGTGAACGCGCCGACCTGTTCTCCAAGCAGATGCCACTGCTGAACTCGCGCACGGACGAAGTGCTCAACATCGTCCAGCAGAAGAACGCTTCCTCGGAGCAGACCTTCACCATCGCCCGCTGGATGCTCATGGCCGATCGCATGATCCGTCGTGTGCAGGAAATTCTGCAGGGTGGTGATGGCGCGCAGTCTGCGGCCGACGGCCTGTCCCGTGACGCGCAGCTCTACGGTGCGGTGCTCAAGGGCCTGATCGATGGCAATGCCGACGGCGGCGTTCATGCGATGACCGACACGAACGCACGCAAGATCCTCGAAGGCATGCAGACCTCCTGGGGCGACCTGGTCGACCCGGTGGCCCAGCTGGTCGCGGCATCGCCCAACCTGCAGGACGTGAAGCGCGCCGGTAACCAGGCCTCGCTCGACTCGCAGACCGTGTTGCTCCGCGCGAACGAATCCGCGGACCAGATCGCCAAGAAGTTCCGTCTCTTCCCGAACGTGGGCTGGGGTCTGGTCGGCGCACTGGCCACGGTGGCCTTCGCGCTGCTGCTCGTCGTCACCCTCGTGCGTGACCAGCGCCAGCGCCTCGAGAGCACGTCTGAACTCAACCAGCGTAACCAGACCGCGATTATGCGGTTGCTGGACGAGATGGGTACGCTCGCCGAAGGCGATCTGACCATCAAGGCCACGGTGACCGAGGACATCACGGGCGCCATCGCGGACGCCATGAACTCCGCGGTCGACGAGATGCGCAACCTCGTGACCACGATTAACGAGACGGCGGTTCGCGTCTCGGCGGCGGCACAGGAAACGCAGGCGACCGCCATGCACCTGGCCGACGCGGCGGAACAACAGGCGCAGCAGATCACCTCGGCGACCTCGGCCATTAACCAGATCGCGACCTCGATGGATACCGTGTCGAAGGATTCCGCGGAGTCGGCCGACGTGGCGCAGCGCTCGGTGCAGATTGCATCGCGCGGCGCGGAAGTGGTGCGCGAGACGATTCAGGGCATGGACTCGATTCGTGACCAGATCCAGGAAACCTCGAAGCGAATCAAGCGACTGGGTGAATCGTCCCAGGAGATCGGCTCGATCGTGGAACTGATTAACGACATCGCCGAGCAGACCAACATTCTCGCACTCAACGCAGCCATTCAGGCGGCCTCGGCCGGTGAAGCGGGCCGCGGTTTCGCGGTCGTCGCGGACGAAGTGCAGCGCCTCGCTGAGCGCTCGGCGAGTGCGACCAAGCGAATCGAAACGCTGGTGCAGACCATTCAGTCCGATACCAACGAGGCGGTCAGTTCGATGGAACAGACCACCGCCGAGGTGGTGGCCGGTGCACGACTGGCCGAGGATGCGGGTACCGCACTGGGCGACATCGAGCGCGTCTCGAACGATCTGTCGGCGCTGATTCAGAACATCTCCGCGGCGGCACGCCAGCAGTCCGCTGCGGCGACCGACACCTCGGCAACGATGAACGTCATCCAGGAGATCACGTCGCAGACGTCGTTGGGCGCAAGCCAGACGGCGGAATCGATCGGCAACCTGGCCCAGCTCGCGAATGACCTGCGCCTGTCCGTCGCGAACTTCAAGCTGCCGGGCTGATGCAGTGAGACTTCAAGACCATACCGATTTCACCACGCTGCATTGGGTCAAGGCGGAGCTCGACGACGCCCTGTCCAAGGCACGCCAGGCCCTCGAGTCGTATGTCGAGGATTCTCGCGACGCCTACGTCATGCACACCTGCGCCGCCGACCTGCATCAGGTCCACGGCACGCTGCGTATGGTCGAGCTCTATGGCGCCGCGATGGTTGTCGGCGAAATGGAGCAGTTGGTTGCCGCGCTCATCGACGACCGCGTCGCTCATCGTGATGACGCCTATGCCGCGCTGATGCGCGGCATGATGCAGATGCCCGACTATCTCGAGCGTTTGCAGAGCGGCCATCGCGACGTGCCGATCGTCCTGCTGCCCTTGCTCAACGATCTCCGCGAGAGCCGTGGCGAGCAGTCGCTGCACGAGTCCGCGCTGTTCACGCCCAACCTCGACACCATGCTGCCGATCGGTGCACCCGGTGCGAGCGACCCGGCCGTGGCTGAGGCGCATCGCGCCGAGCTGGCCGAGTTGCGCGTGCGTTTCCAGCAGCAATTGCTTGCCTGGTTTCGCGGGCAGGGTAACGAACGCCAGTTGCTCGGCATGCGGGCTACCCTCGATGCGATCGCCGCGCGTTGCTACACGATCGCCGGCCGTCGCCTTTGGTGGATTGCCGCCGGCGTCCTCGAAGGTCTCGAGCGCGGCGTGTTGCGTGCCCACGAGAAGGACGTTCGCCAGCTGATCGGTCGTGTGGATCGTTCGATCCGCGAGCTGGTGGAAGGCGGTGAGGAAGTGCTGCTCACCGGCGAATCCGACGATCTCGCGCGCAAGCTTCTGTACTACGTCGCCCAGGCCAAGACCGGCAGCGACCGTATCGAAGAGCTGCGCCAGACCTATCGCCTGGATGGTCTGCTTCCGCGGGCCGCCGAGCTGGAACACGCCCGTGGCTCGATGTCCGGGCACAACCGCGCGCTGCTGGACACCGTGTCGGCCGCGATCAAGGAAGACTTGTTGCGGGTCAAGGAATCGCTCGATCTTTTCCTGCGTCGTCCCGATGGCGATCCCGCGCAGCTCGGCCCGCAGGCTGATGTGCTTGACCGCGTCGGTGACACGCTGGGCATGCTCGCCCTGGGCGTGCCGCGTCGCGTCGTCGGCGAACAGCGTCGGATCCTCGGCGAAATCGCCACGGGCCAGCGCTTGCCGGACGAAGAGTCGCTGCTCGACGTCGCCGGCGCACTGCTATACGTCGAAGCCTCGCTGGACGACCACATCGAACGTCTTGGTGCGGAAGGCGAGGGCGAAACACAGGTTTCCGACTCGGGCCCGTCGCCGCTGCCGCGTAGCGAGGCACGCCACATCCTTTCCACGCTGATGCGCGAAGCCACGGCCAACACCTCCAAGGTGAAGGACGCGATCGTCGCTTTCGTGGAATCCTCGTGGGACCACGCTCAGCTCGATGGCACGCCCGAACTCATGGGCGAGATCGGCGGCGCCATGAACATGCTGGGCGCTCCGCGTCCGGCCGAGCTGGCCGATGGCATCGGCCTGTTCATTCACCGCGAGTTGCTCGGTGACCGGCGCGTGCCCAACAGCGCGCAGATGGATCGCCTTGCCGATGCGCTGGCCGCGCTCGAGTATTACCTTGAGGCGGCACGTGAACATCGCGGCGGCCTCGAGCACATTCTCGACGTGACCCAGCAGAGCCTGGCCGAACTCGGCTACTGGCCGGTACCGGTGGTGGAAGCCCCGACGCCGCTGGGCGAAGCTGCCCTGGAGTCGATCGACACCACAGCCATCGAACACATTGCCGTGCCATCGACCAGCGTCGATGCGGGCGAGACGGTCTCCAGTTTCGCCGACACGTTCGACCTTCTCGACGAGCCGCCCACCCAGGCGGAGATCGAAGCGGTGCAGGCGCATGCCAGCGAAGCCGTGACGCACGACGTGGCAGCCGCCGCGACGGGCGAGGAAGACTGGGTCGAGATCGAAGAGGAAGTCGAGCAGGAAGTCGGTGGCAGCGGCAATGCCGAGTTCGCCGGGTTCCAGATCACGGTGGACGGCATCGACGACGAGATCCGCGAGATCTTCCTGGAGGAAACCGAGGAAGAGATCGGCAACCTCCTCGCCGCGCAGGAGGCCTGGCTCAGGGATCCGGAGCGGATCGAGGCACTGGTGCCGATCCGTCGTTCGTTCCACACACTGAAGGGTTCCGGTCGCCTGGTCGGCGCCCGCCTGCTGGGCGAATTCGCCTGGAAGGTCGAGAACATGCTCAATCGCGTGCTCGATCACACGATCACGCCGCACGACGGTGTGCAGGCGCTCATCCGTCATGCGGTCGACGCACTGCCTCAGCTCAAGTCCGCACTGGAAGGCGAGTCCACGCCGGGCGCACCGATCGCCGCCATCATGGAGACGGCCGATCGCCTGTCGATGGGCGACAGCGCCTTCGTCGAAGACATCGCCAAGAGCTCGGTCCACACGGTTCGCACCAAGGTCAAGCGTCGCGTGCCGCGCGACACGATCGCAGCCGTGCCGACGGCGGCTTTCGCCGGTTACGGCCACACGCCGTCGGAGCCCGTCGAAGCGACACCGATGGATCCGCCGTACGTGGCTCCGCCGCTGCCGCCGGTCGACGCGGTGCTGCTGGATATCCTGCGCACCGAGGTGGCCCAGTACCTGCACGTGATCCGCGCCAACCTCGCGTTGGCCGGTGACGGCGAGCTACCGGTGGACGATGGCCTGCTACGCGCCGTGCATACGCTGCACGGTGCCATCGGCATGGTCGACATCCCCGTGCTCATCCAGGTACTCGCGCCGCTCGAAGGCCTGATCAAGCGCGTCCGTGCCAGCGGTGTGCCGCTGCGTCCGGCGGGCGTCGATGCCCTCACCGACGCGGCCGACCTCGTCGACCATGTCATGGAGCAGTTCGACGCGCCGGATCCGCGCGTGCCCGACGTGTCCGTGCTCGCTGCGCAGATCGTCGCGTTGCGTGACGAACAGCCGGAAGCAACCGTCGCTCACATCCTGTACGAGCCGGATCCGCAGCCACTGGACGATGAAGCAACGACGTACGCGCCGGTCGCGCCGGTCGCGCACGACGACACACCGGTGACATTCGAGGATATCCAGGCTGTCGACGCGTTCGAAGTGGTCGAAGAGCCTGAGATCGTTGACGACATCCGCGTCCATGACGAGCTTCCTTCGTTCGAAGAAACGCCGGTCACGATCGATAGTCCCCTCGACGCCAACGACTCCTTTGACGACATCACGTTCGATGAGGCTGAGCTGGAGGCACTGCTGCGCGACACCTCGCCGTCTGCCGGGCATTTGCCGGTAGCCGAAGAGCCTGTCGCCGAGGACGTTCCGGTGGCTCAGGTCTCGCTCGAGGCTGAGCTCGAAGCCATGCTGGCCGGTGAGCTGGCCGCTCGTGAATCGGCCGCGGCCGAACACGCGCAGCAGCATGTCGTCAGCGACACTTCCAGCAACGAGACCGAAGAGGCGGAAACCCTCCCGGGCATCGAACTCGATCCGATCGAAACGTCCGACGCGACGGCCGACCTCACCGCCGAGCTGCTCGCTTCGTTCGAAGGCTTCCAGATCGACAAGCCCGAAGGCGACGTCAAGCCGATCCTCAAGTACGACGCGGAAGAAGATGCCGCGTGGCGTTCGCTTATCGGCGGTCTTGCCGATGACGCGGCGAGCCCGGAGGAAGGCGGCGTCGAAGAGGTCATCGACGAGACGGCGTCGGAGGAAGAAGGCTTCCTCGCCGACGAGGCGTTCGCGCTGGATGCGACGCCGGCGGAACCGCTTTCCGCCGAACACACCGAGCTCACCGAGCTGGCCGATATCGACGAGACCGTGGATGCCACGGCCGACGTTGTCGAACCCTCGGTCGAACCGTCGGATGAGCTATCGAGCGAGCCGGTGGTCATCGAAGACCAGTCGCACGAGCCCGTCGCCGCACCCGTTCACACGCCGGTCGACGAGCCTGTCGTGGCCATGGTGCCGGAGCTCTCGCCGTACGCGGATATCGATCCCGATCTCCTCGAAGTCTTCGTCGAAGAAGGACGCGAGATCCTCGACCACGCGGATGGCGCCCTCGCCGCATGGCGTATCGAGCCGCAGGTCGCGGAGCACGTGACCGCCCTGCAGCGAGACCTGCACACCCTCAAGGGCAGCGCGCGCATGGCCGGGCTGGCTGTGGTGGGCGATCTTGCCCATGCCATGGAGGCCCTGCTCGATGCGGTGGCCGGTGGCCAGCGCGACAGCGATCGTCCGTCCATCGAAGCGACCGAAGTCGGCTTCGATCGCCTGCACGGCATGATCCAGAGCATTGCACTGGGTCGAGCCATTGCGCTCAACGACGCCGATATCGAGCCATTCGCACGCCTCGCCGGTGCACCGATCGCACCGGATACGCTTACCGCCGAAAGCTACCGCGAAGAGCGCGAAGCCGCGATCATCACGCCCGAGCCTGCACCGATCCCCGGCTTCGAACCGCTGGCCGAGGTCGACGCGATTCCCGTCCTCGAGCGCGACCTGCCGGAGTTGCTGCCGGAGTTCGAGGAGGAAGAGCTTCAGCGTTCGTCGCAGGAACAGATTCGCGTCCGCGCGGACATGCTCGATACGCTGGTGAACCATGCCGGTGAGGTGTCGATCTACCGCTCGCGCCTGGAACAGCAGACGGCCAGCTTCCGTTCGACGCTCACCGAGCACGAACAGACGGTCAGCCGCCTGCGCAGCCAGCTGCGCATGCTCGAAATCGAAACCGAAGCGCAGATCATCGCGCGCTACCACCAGGAGCACCGCGAAACGGGTGCGACGAACTTCGACCCGCTCGAGCTCGATCGCTTCTCGCAGCTGCAGCAGTACTCGCGTGCACTGGCCGAGTCGGTGTCCGACCTTGTGTCACTGCAGACGATCCTCGACGAGCTGACCCGTCAGTCCGAAAACCTCCTGCTCCAGCAGCAGCGAGTGAACGCGGAGCTGCAGGAAGGTCTCATGCAGACGCGCATGTTGCCGTTCGACGCGATGGTGCCCAACCTTCGCCGCACGCTGCGCCAGGCCGCCGGCGATGTCGGTAAGCGGGCCCAGCTGGTGGTGGAAGGCGCCAACGGCGAAATGGATCGCAACATGCTCGACCGCATCAAGGCGCCGTTCGAGCACATGCTGCGCAACGCGGTCGCCCACGGCATCGAGTCGCCGGACACCCGCGAGGCCTCCGGCAAGAACCCGGAAGGCACCGTGCGTATCCAGGTGTCGCGCGAAGCGACCGAAGTGGTCGTTCGCCTGTCCGACGACGGTGCCGGCATGGACCGCGACGCGATCCGCGCCAAGGCGATCGAACGCGGCCTGCTGCGTCCGGAAGCCCGTGTCTCCGACGACCAGATCTTCCAGCTCACCCAGGTTCCGGGTTTCTCCACCGCGGAGAAGGTCACCCAGGTGGCGGGGCGTGGCGTCGGCATGGACGTGGTCGCGAACGAGATCAAGCAGCTCGGCGGTACCCTCGGCATTGAATCGCAGAAGGGTGTCGGCACGACCTTCGTGATGCGCCTGCCGTTCACCCTCGCGGTGACCCAGGCCCTGATCGTTCGTATCGGCGAAACCAACTTCGCGATCCCGATGACGTCCGTACATGGTGTGGCGCGCGTTGCTCCCAACGAGCTCGCGCACCGCATGGCCGACGAGAATCCGAGCTTCGATTACCTCGGCGACGACTACACCATCCATGACCTGCCGCAGCTGCTCGGCGTGCATGTCATCGCCTCGCCCGAAGAAGGTGATGTCCCGCTGCTGCTCGCCCGTTCGGGCGACCTGCGTGCCGCGATCCGTGTCGATGCCGTGCTCGGCTCGCGCGAAATCGTGGTCAAGCCGGTCGGTCCGCAGGTCAGTTCGGTGCCGGGTATCCTCGGCGCGACGATCATGGGCGACGGTTCGGTGCTGATGATTCTCGACCTCGCGCCGATGGTGCGCCACGGTGTGGCACGCCGCGCGTTCGAAGCCGAGGCGGCGGTGCCGCACGCACCGCGCGTGCAAGACGAAGTCCGCGTGAAGCCCCTGGTCATGGTGGTCGACGATTCGATCACGATGCGCAAGGTCACCGGCCGGGTGCTGGAACGTCACGAGTTCGAAGTGATGACGGCGAAGGACGGTGTAGACGCTCTCGAGAAGCTCAACGAACGCGTACCCGACCTGATGCTGCTCGACATCGAAATGCCGCGCATGGACGGCTATGAACTGGCGACGCAGATGAAGGCGGATGAACGCCTGGCGGGTGTGCCGATCATCATGATCACCTCGCGCACCGGCGATAAGCATCGCCAGCGCGCTTTCGACATCGGTGTCGACCGCTACATCGGCAAGCCGTACCAGGAGAACGACCTCATCGTGCAGATCAATGATGTGCTCGGAGTGACCCATGGTTGATCGCGAGCCGTCGGTCGCCCTGCTGTTCGACGATGCGGCGCTCGCCGCCCACCTGCGCGACGCCCTCGTCGCGCACGGTGCGCGGATCGTCTATGAGTCGGACCTGGGTGCGTTCGCCGCGGCCGAACTGGTCGGGTCGTCGGCCGATGTGGTCGTGGTCGATCTCGACGATCCCAGCGATGGCGACCTCGACCGTCTCTATGACACGGTCGAAGGGGGGCACCCGCGTCTCGTTTTCAACGACGCCGATGCCAGCCGCAACCTGGAAGGCTGGGACCGCGCCCGTTGGGCCCGGCACCTTGCCGCCAAGCTGGTGGGTGCGAGCCCGATGGATCCGCCGCGCCCCGACGACGCGCGCGCCATCGAGCCGCGCATCGATGCGATCGCCGGCGTGGCGGCTCCTGCCGAGGAGACATTTGACGAACCCCTGGCTGGCGATCTCGCCATCACCGGCAGCCACGGTTATGCCGAGTCGCCGATGGCAACGGCCGAAGATGTCGGCGTCGTTGCCCTTGCTGACGACGACACCCTCGTCGACAGTGCCGATGATCTGGCTGACTCCCTGGACTTCTCCGCGCCGCTGCCCGACGCCGTGGGCGAGGACGAGGACGAGGGCAGCGATCCGGTCAGGCTGGCCGCCGAACTGGAGGCGTTGCTCGCCGATAGCGACCCCGACTCGATCAACGGTTCCGACGGCCTGGAAGATGTTCCCTCGTCGCCGCTGGAACTGACCGAACTGGCGTCGCTCGATCTCTCCGGTTTCGAGGTGGTGGACGATGCACCGCCTCCGGCTCCCGTTGTGGAGCGCGAGTTCGATGTCAGCCAGTTGAGTCTGACGGCGGAAGACGAGGGCACGCCCGCCGTTTCCGCGGGTAGCGAACATTCCCTCCAGATCGAATCGCGCGCCACGGAATACGTGCCGCCGCCGGCTCCGGAGTGGGATTTGGTAGACCACGATACGATCGTGATCGACGCGCCCGTGCACGGCAATGCGGCCGACTTTGGTATCGAGACGGTGAGCGCTGCCGAGTATCTCGCGCAGGACATCGTCGATGACGGCTCGCATGGACTCGAGGCTGGACTGTCGCTTGAACTCGTCTCGCTCGAGGAAGCCATCGCGCCACGCACGGACGGCGACTTCTCCCATGAGATGTTCCTCGAGGGCAGTGCGCGTGCCGTTCGCCGCGTCGTCGCTCTCGGCGGTTCGCGCGAAAGCGAAGCCGCCGTGGCCGCCTTCGTCGCCGCGTTGCCTAAGCGTATGCCTGCCGTGGTCCTGGTCGCCGTGCATCACGACGCGGATGCGGACGGCTTCGCTCAACGCCTTGGCCGCGCACGCGTGGCGAAGGATGGATCGCATACGGAGCACGGCGAGATTCTCGTGGTTTCGCGTGGCACGCACGTACAGATCCGTCGCGACGGCAGCGTCACGGTGCGCGAAGACGGCAGCTCTACTTCCGCGTCCGGTCCGTCCATTGACGGCATCTTCAGCACACTCGCCGGTGGTTTCGGTACCGATGCGCTGGCGATCGTTTTTGCTGGCCGCGGAAACGACGCCGTGGCCGGGTCGCAGGCGGTGTACGACGCTGGCGGCCGTGTCTGGGTCGAGACCGTCGTCGCCGAGGCCGATGCGGGGCATATGGTTGCCGGGATTCGCGAGGAACGCGTGGCCGGCTTTGCCGGCGACGTTCATGCCCTGGCGCAGAAACTGATCGAGGAATTTCCATGAGCGAGCCGTTACCGCGCGAAATCCGCTGCGTCCTTATTCCCAGCGGCGGCGTACGCCTCCTGTTGCCGAACGCCTCCGTGGCCGAAGTGATCACGTTGGCGGGGGTCGAGGCAGTGGCCGACGCACCGGTGTGGCTGGTCGGTCGTATTACGTGGCGCGGTTGGCGCGTGCCACTGGTGCGCTTCGACCATGTCGCCGCGCTTGCGGAAGAGGGCAGCGCGCAGGCGCCGCGTGTGGCGGTCCTGAAGGGCGTGAGCAATCATCCCGACATGCCGTATCTCGCGGTCCTGACGCACGGCTTCCCCCGCCTGACCACGCTGAATGCGGAGCTCCTGCTGCCGACGCACGACGGCCACGAGCTGCCCTTTGGCGTCCGCGCCCGCGTCCTCGTCCGCGACGATACGGCCGTCATTCCGGATCTCGAAGCGCTGGAAGAAACGCTGGTAGGCATGTTCGCCGAGGCTTGATCGGGTTGCGTGTGGCGTTCGGGCACGCCGCGCGGGCCGTAGGAGCCGCTTCAGCGGCGAACCCTCAACACTGATTTCTCAAATGAGGCCTTGCGGTGATCCGGCGAGCGGTTAAACCGCCCTAGGATCACCGCAAGGCCTCATTCGTTCGCCAGCCCCGGTTCGCCGATGAATCGGACGGGAGCATCAAAACCCGAGATTGCCTCTTGACGTGTAAATGAGAATCGTTATCATCAAAGCCGAACCCAGACCCTCGGAGCTGAGCCATGTTGATGAGATCGCTTCCCCTGACCGATAACGGCGGCCGTGACAAGGTCGTTGCGCTGCGTGCCGCCCCGGTGGTTGCCCGTCGTATCGAAAGCACGCGTCTGCTCGACGGCTCGCGGGAGCTCGTCATCGAGCACCAGGGCAATGAGTACCATCTGCGCCTCACGCGCAACGACAAGCTCATCCTTACCAAGTAAGGGCCCGCTTCAGTAGGGCCTTCTCCAATGGGGCCTTCTCTCATTGGGACCTTCTCCCCGACGCCAAGCCACGCGGGCCCTCCCAGGCCGCCCAGCCAGGCATCCCATTCCGGCAGTCACCCGGGAGACGCGCCATGTTCGGCTGGTTAGCTTCGTTCGGTATGCACTCGCGAGCCCGTTCCACCCCGACCACGCGCTGGTTGGCGATCACGCCACGTACGCTGGTCGAAGGCCTTGGCCAGCTTGGCGGTGTGCTGTATCTCGCACCGAGGTCGGCGGCCTGCCCCCTCCAGGACAACGMGGCGTATGGCTGCCTCGTTGAGTCCGCGGACCTCGCGCCACTTCTGACCACGCGTTACGTCGGCCTCACCTGTGCGATAACGGCGGAAGGTCCGCGTGAGTGGATCGACTGCGTGGGCGGCGAGGGTGAGGCCCTCGCGCGCGTCTACCTCCTCCCGGACACGGACTACCTCGCCTGGGACGGCCTGTTCGTCGATGCGACGTCCGTCGATGCGCCGAACCGTGAACTGCCCGACCGCGAATGGCTACGTGCCTCGCGCGCTCGGGTCCTCTCCTTCACGCGTCGGCGCCTGGTCGGTTTTACCGTGCTGGGTGCGCGCGACGTGCTCATCTCCTCGCTCGGCCGTGGCGTGGCGCGAGACATCGCGGTCTCGGAGTCGGTGGGTATCACTGTCTAGCGGCGGGTCTGTCCGGGCGGTCTGTCCGACCGGCCCGGTGTCCGGACATTCTGTCCGCGGACACGACGCCGTCCCTGAAGATCTCCTGTAACTATATGTTTTAAATGAAAGTAGTGGCTTGGCACGCCGTTTGCTGTCTATCCCTCAAGAGAATCCAGGGAAGCCAGCATGATCCGCGATACCTCCGCCACGGACCGCCTCGTCGAAGTCGGTTCCAACCGTAACCGCAAGCTGATGTACATCGGTGCCGGCATTGCCGTGGTCGCTGCACTCGCTTTCGCGGCCCCCCATATCGCCACGATGTTTTCCGCCGACAGCTCGGTGAGTGCCTCGCGCCTGAGCTTCGCCACGGTAACGCGGGGTCCTTTCGTCCGCGACATCGCCGCCGAAGGCAAGGTCGTCGCCGCGGTCAGCCCGACGCTGTACGCCACCTCCGCCGGTGCGGTGGTGTTGACCGTGCACCCGGGCGACGTGGTGAAGAAGGACCAGGTACTCGCCACCATCACCAGTCCGGACCTCGCCGCCAAGCTGGCCCAGGAACGCTCTGCCGCTGACGCTGCAAAAGTGGAATTCCTTCGTGCGCAGATTGACGCGACGAAGAAACGCTCGGAACTGCAGAAGGCCTACGACAACGCGATCATCGACCAGACCGCAGGCCAGCGCGATCTCAAGCGTTACGAAGGCGCCTTTGCCAAGGGTGCGGTACCCGTCGCGGATGTCGACAGATCCAAGTCCGCGCTCGAGAAGGCCGACGTCACGGTGAAGCATGCCCAGTCCGATCTCACCACGGACAACGGCAGCCTGACCTTCGACATCCAGGCGAAGAAGCTCGCCTACGACCGCCAGGTGCTGCTCGTGCAGGACCTCGAACGCCAGGTGGAAGAACTCAACGTGAAGTCGCCGGTGGACGGCCAGGTGGGCCAGGCGTTCATTGCCGAACGCGCTACCGTCGCCAAAGACGCGCAGTTGCTCAGCGTGATCGATCTTTCCGCCCTCCAGGTGGAGATGAAAGTCCCCGAGAGTTTTGCGCGCGACCTCGCCATCGGCATGCCCGGTGAGATCAGCGGCAACGGCAAGGTATGGAACGGCAAGGTCAGTGCGATCTCGCCGGAAGTGGTCAATGGCGAAGTGGCTGCACGCCTTCGCTTCGACGGCGCCACGCCCAGCCAGCTGCGCCAGAGCCAGCGTCTTTCGGTACGTGTGCTACTCGACAAGCGCGACAACGTGCTCACCGTGCAGCGCGGCTCCTTCGTCGACGAAAGCGCCGGCCGCTACGCCTATGTCGTTGCTGACGGCATGGCCGATCGCCGGGACATCCGTGTCGGTGCGAGCAGCATCGACAAGGTCGAAATCCTGAGCGGCCTGAAAGAGGGCGACAAGATCGTCATCTCCGGTGCCGACACCTTCGGCGACGCCAAACACATCGCCATCAGCCGCTGAACCAACACCATTCCCTTACCAACGAAGGAACCGCCATGCTCAAGATGACCCATCTCGCCAAGGTCTACCGCACGGAAGTCGTCGAGACCTACGCCCTGCGCGACTTCAACATCGACGTGAAGGAAGGCGAGTTCGTCGCCGTCACCGGACCTTCCGGTTCGGGCAAGACCACGTTCCTCACGATTGCTGGCCTGCTCGAAACCTTCACCGGCGGTCAGTACCACCTTGACGGTGTCGAAGTCAGCCAGCTCGACGACAACGCCCGCTCGCGCATCCGCAACGAGAAAATCGGCTTCATCTTCCAGGCCTTCAACCTGATTCCCGACCTCAACGTGTTCGATAACGTCGAAGTGCCGTTGCGCTATCGCGGCATGAAAGCCGCCGAGCGCAAGCAGCGCATCATGGATGCGTTGGAGCGCGTAGGCCTGGCCTCGCGTGCCAAGCACTACCCGGCGGAACTCTCTGGCGGCCAGCAGCAGCGTGTCGCCATCGCCCGCGCACTTGCCGGTTCGCCGCGTCTGCTTCTCGCGGATGAGCCGACCGGTAACCTCGACACGCAGATGGCCCGCGGCGTCATGGAACTGCTCGAAGAGATTCATCGCGAAGGCGCCACCATCGTCATGGTGACCCATGACCCCGAACTCGCCGCACGTGCGCAGCGCAACGTGCACGTGATCGATGGCCAGGTAGTGGACCTTTCCGAAGAGCCGCGCTTCCACGCGCAGCCCAACGTCGCCCATTCCTGATCCGTCCGCCCAATATCCCGGGGACACCCATGTTCAGTTACTACCTCCAGCTCGGCCTGCGCAGCCTGCGCCGCAACCCGGTCCTCACCGGGTTGATGGTGATGGCCATCGGCTTCGGCGTCGCCGCGTCGATGACGACGTACTCGGTGTTTCGCGCCACGTCACGCGATCCTATACCGCAGAAGTCGAGCCAGCTGTACATGACCCAGCTGGACAACTGGGGCCCCGACAAGCTCGAGAAGGGCGAGCCGCCTGCGGCGTTGAGCTACAAGGACGCCACCGCTTTGCTCAACGCACACAAGGCAAAACGCCAGGCGATTACCTATCCGGTGGGCGTCTCGGTGATTCCCGAGGATCCCTCGAGGCTCCCCGTTCGCGAAGGCGCGTATGCGACGGGCTCGGACTTTTTCCCGATGTTCGACGTACCGTTCATCCAGGGCAATGGCTGGACCCGGGAAGACGACGACAAGCACGCCAGCGTTGCCGTGATCAGCAAGTCGCTCAACGACAAGCTTTTCAACGGTGGCCAGAGCGTGGGCAAGCAGGTGAACCTGGATGGTCGCCTCTTTCGCATCACCGGTGTCATTCAGGACTGGGCGCCGCAGCCGCTGTTTTTTGACGTGCCCAATACGGGTGGCTTCGACGAAGGTGCCTCGGTCTACGTGCCATTCAACCGCGCGATCGATCTCAAGATGCCCAACGACGGCAACAACAACTGCGTCGAGGAGCCCGGCGAGGGCTGGGACAATTACCTCCGCTCGGAGTGCATCTGGCTGTCGCTGTGGAGCGAACTGCCTGCCAAGGCCGACGCGGATGCGTACCGCCAGTACGTGACCGGCTATGCCGCCGCACAGCAGGCAGCGGGTCGATTCCGCTGGGCGCCGAACGTCAAGGTGCGCGACGTCATGACATGGCTTGACGTGCAACGGGTGATCCCGCCCGAATCCGAAGTCTCGCTGATCGTCTCGCTGGGCTTCCTCGTCATTTGCCTGGTCAATACCGTCGGCCTGCTGCTGGCGAAGTTCATGCGCCGTGCGCCGGAAATCGGAGTTCGTCGTGCACTGGGCGCTTCACGGCGGGATATTTACGCACAGTTCCTGATCGAGGCCGGCACGATAGGCGTCGCAGGTGGYGTGCTCGGCCTGCTGCTCACGGGCCTGGGCATTCTTGGGGTAGGGCTCGTGTTCCCGGAGCCGATTGCGCGCCTGGCCACCATCGACCCGGTACTCATCCTGCTCACCCTTGTGGTGTCCATCGTCGCCTCGTTGATCGCCGCCTTCTATCCCACGTGGCGCGCCGCGCAGGTCCAGCCGGCCTGGCAGCTGAAATCCAACTGAGTACATGATCATGCAGATCCAGCCCATTCTTTCCGCGTTGCGCCGGCACAAGGCAGGCACGATCCTCATCGCGCTGCAGATCGCGCTCACCCTGGCCATTGTCTGCAATGCGCTTTTTATCGTCCATGAGCGCATCGATCGCATCAACCGCACGACCGGCATGGACGAGACCAACGTGGTCGCCATCCAGAACCGTTACGTGGGGTCGCCCGAGAACTTCGTGCCCCTCATGAAATCCGATGTCCAGACGCTTCGGTCGCTACCCGGTGTCGAGGATGCCTACGTGACCAACGCGTTCCCCCTGCGCCAGGGTGGCTGGTCGACAGGTGCGCAGACGGATCCGGATTCGAAGAAGGAAGGTGTGCATACAGCGCTGTATTTCGGCGACGAGCACACGTTGAAGACACTGGGCGTGCGGCTGATCGCCGGCCGTAATTTCAGTCCGAGCGAAGTGGTGACGGTGCAGCCGCAGCAGTCGCCCGGTGCCCCCCAGGTCATCATTACCAAGGTGCTCGCGGACAAGATCTTTCCCGATGGCAACGCGCTCGGCAAGGTGATCTACCTTGCCAAGGGCAAGCCGTCGACGATCATCGGCATTGTGGAGAAGCTGACCGTCCCCTGGATCGAATGGGACACGATGGACAACGTCACCATCATGCCGGTTTTGTTCAACAGCGGTTACCAGCACTTCCTGATCCGTACGAAGCCGGGCCAGCAGGACGCCGTATTCAAGGACGCGCCCAAGGCCTTGTATGCGGCCAATCGCATGCGGGTGCTCCCTGAGAAGTACGGGGTGCGCACATTCGAGATGGTGCGTGCACGTGCCTATCAGGCCGATCGCGGCATGGCGATCCTGATGAGTGTCGTTTGCGGCGTACTCCTGGCGATCACGGCGGCGGGCATCGTCGGTTTGTCGAGCTTCTGGGTCGGTCAGCGTCGCAAGCAGATCGGCGTGCGACGTGCACTCGGCGCGCGTCGCAGCGACATCCTCAGCTACTTCATGACCGAGAACTTCCTGATCGCGCTGGTTGGCGTCATCGTGGGTGTGATTCTCGCGGTCGGCCTGAGCCAGTGGATGTTTACGCACTTCGAGATGAAACGTCTCTCGCTCACGTATGTCGGCATCGGTGTGGTGGCCTTGCTCGCCCTCGGTCAGGCCGCGGTGTTCGCCCCGGCACTGCGTGCATCGCGGGTGTCGCCTGTCGAGGCGACGCGCAGCGTCTGACGATTCATCACGGAGAACGGAATGTTCGGTTACTACATGGAACTCGCGCTCCGCAGCCTCAAGCGGAGCCGGGCACTGACAGCGCTGATGATCCTCGCGATCGCGCTGGGGATCGGCGCGTGCATGACCACGCTCACCGTCTTGCACGTGCTATCCGGTGATCCACTTCCGGGGCGTAGTGCAACGGTTTTTTACCCGCAGCTCGATCCTCGCGACATGACCGACTACGAGCCGGGCACCGATTTGCCGGATCAGATCACCTGGGTCGATGGCATGAACCTCCTGCGCTCCCATCGCGCCGATCGCCAGGCGTTGATGGTGGGCGGGCAGCTGGCGACGCAGACCACCGACGAGCACACGGATCCTTTCTTCACCCAGGCGCGCTATACGACGGCCGACTTCTTTCCGATGTTCGATACGCCGTTCCGTTATGGCCAGGGTTGGAGCTCGGCCGAGGACGATGCGCGTTCGCGCGTGGCGGTCATCAGCAGCGAACTCAACGACAGGCTGTTCAACGGGCAGGACAGCACGGGGCGCACGGTGCGCGCCGATGGTAATGACCTGCGGGTGATCGGCGTGCTCAAGCACTGGCGCCCCGTGCCGCATTTCTTCGACCTGAACATGGGTAACTACAGCGGGTCGGAAGATATCTACGTGCCGCTCGGCACGGCGCGGGATCTTCATCTGGCACGCATGGGTGGTATCTCTTGCTGGGGCAAGGGGTCAGGTGAAGAGAGCAAGATGGAGACGGCCCAGTGCACCTGGCTGCAGTTCTGGGTGCAACTGGACAGCCCGGCCAAGGCGAGCGCGTATCTGGATTTCCTTACGCACTACGCACAGGAACAAAAGGCGGCTGGTCGCTTCGAGCGTCCGGCGAACGTAAGGATGCTCGACCTGATGGGCTGGATGAACGACCAGAAAGTGGTTCCTGGCGATGTGCGCCTGCAGGCCTGGCTGGCGTTGGGGTTCTTCGCTGTCTGTTTAATCAACACCATCGGGCTGATGCTGGCCAAGTTCATGCGACGGTCCGGCGAGCTGAGCGTGCGTCGCGCGTTGGGTGCCTCGCGTGGCAGCGTATTCATGCAGCTGCTGATGGAAGCCGGGATGGTCGGTGTCGTCGGCGGTCTGGCCGGGCTTTTCCTGGCCTGGTTCGGGGTGTGGCTCGTGCGGCTTCAGCCCGCCATGTACGCGCAGCTCGCTCACCTGGACGTGCCTATGCTTTGCCTGACCATCGCGTTGGCCATCGGGGCGACCCTGCTGGCTGGTGTCCTGCCCGCATGGCGTGCCTGCCACGTCGCTCCCGCGCTGCAACTGAAGAGCCAATGACATGTTGACGGACATCTTCCCGATTCTCTCCGCGCTTCGTCGACACAGGCTGACGGCATCGTTAGTGGTGCTGGAGATCGCACTGACCTGCGCGATCGTCTGCAACGCCATTTTTCTGATCAGCGACCGCCTCGGGCAACTGAGTTTGCCGAGCGGCATCGATGAGCAGAACGTTGTTCACATCGCCGTTTCCGACATTGGCAAGTTTGGCGACACCCATGCCCGCACGGAAACCGACCTGGCTGCGCTACGCGAGATTCCCGGTGTCGTGTCGGCCACGATCCTCAACTCGGTGCCTTTCGGGCCCTTGAGCTGGAACTCCGGCATTCGTCTGACGGCCACCCAGAAGGTTTCCACGGTCGACTCGGGGAATCTCTATGGCGAACAGGCGGGTGAAACCCTCGGTACACGCCTGGTCGCCGGACGCTACTTCAATCCGGACGAATACGTATGGCTCGATGATGTCATCGCCCACCGGAGCAAGCAGCCCGGCGTCGTCGTGATCACCGAGGCGCTGGCGCATCGCGTGTTTGGCGATGGGGCGGCGTTGGGCAAGTCGATTTACATCGGCGACGCGACGGAATTGCGCGTGGTGGGCGTGGTGGAGCACTTGGCCAGAGCGGGCATGCATGACCGCAACGGGATCGACTTCTCGACCCTCATACCCTTGCGCGAAACCACGGCGACCAATGGCTCCTTCGTTATCCGTACGCAACCCGGTCAGTCCGGCCAGGTACTCACGCGCGCGGTGGAGAAGCTCAAGCAGATCGAGCCGCGTCGGGTCGTTGTCGAACAGGATACCTACGGCGAGATTCGCGCCAAGCACTTCGCCGGCGATCGCGCGATGGCCGGGATGCTCGTGGGCGTCTGCGTCATCCTGCTGATCGTCACTGCCCTGGGTATCGTTGGCCTGGCCAGCTTCTGGGTGGGTCAGCGACGTCGACAGATCGGCGTGCGGCGTGCCCTGGGCGCGCGCCGGGTGGACGTGCTGCGTTACTTCCAGACCGAGAACTTCCTGCTCGCCAGCATGGGCATCGTGCTCGGCATGGTGCTGGCCTATGGCATCAACCTGGTCCTGATGCGCGAGTACGAGCTGCCGAGGCTACCGTTCGTCTACCTGCCCGTCGGTGCGGCCGTGCTGTGGGCGCTGGGGCAGGTGGCGGTGCTCGCACCGGCACTGCGCGCCGCATCCGTTTCCCCGGTTGTGGCTACGCGTGGCTAGAATGGACCCCACGAAAAAAAGTGCCGGGGGCGTTACAACCCTTTCGGTGGGGGAAGCATCCATGGCTGCATGCAAAGGGTACAGATGCGCTGCGTACTGATCATTGACGACAACCCCGCCGTGGGCGAGGCGCTGTCGCTCGCGCTTTCCCTGCGGGATATCCGCCCGCTCGTGGCGATGACGCCCGAGGATGGTCTCGCCACGCTTGCGACCGAGCGCGTGGACGTGGTCATCCAGGATATGAACTTCACCGCGGACACCACCTCCGGGGAGGAGGGTGTGGCGCTCTTCAAGGCGATCCGCGGCCGCCACACCGACCTGCCGGTGATCCTGCTGACCGCATGGACGCACCTGGACACCGCGGTTGAACTGGTGAAGGCGGGTGCAGCCGACTACCTTGCCAAGCCCTGGGACGACACCAAGCTGCTGGCCACGGTGGAGAACCTGCTCGAGCTTTCCGAATCCACGCGTGAAGTGACCCGCGCCCGGGTCGAGCGTCGCAAGCGGCGTGAAATCCTGGAAGGTCGCTACGACCTGGATGGCCTGGTGTTCGCTTCCGAGGCGATGAGCCGCACCATCGAGCTGGCCTGCCAGGTGGCGCGTTCCGATGTTCCGGTCCTGATTACCGGGCCCAACGGCTCGGGCAAGGAGCGCATTGCCGCCATCGTCCATGCGAACTCCGCTGTCCGTCGCGGCCCGTTTGTCGCGGTCAACTGCGGTGCGCTGCCGGGCGAACTGATCGAGGCCGAGCTCTTCGGCGCCGAAGCCGGCGCCTATACGGGCGCCAACAAGGCGCGAGAAGGCCGCTTCGAGATGGCCGACGGCGGCACGCTGTTCCTCGACGAGATCGGCAACCTGCCGCTCCCTGGCCAGATGAAGCTGCTGCGCGTGCTGGAAACCGGTCAGTTCGAACGGCTGGGTTCGGGTCGCACGCGACAGGCGAAGGTGCGCGTGCTGAGCGCGACGAATGCGGATCTCAAGGCGATGATCGCGGCCGGCACATTCCGAGAAGACCTTTACTACCGCCTCAACGTGATCGACGTGAACCTGCCGGCGCTGGCCGATCGCACGGACGATATCCTGCCGCTGGCCGAGTTCTTCCTCGCCGGTCAGGCCGAGCTCAGCGAAGACGCACGCGAAGCGCTTCTGGCCCATCCCTGGCCGGGCAATGTGCGCGAACTCAAGAATGCGATCGCCCGTGCGGCGCTGCTCGCCAGCGAAGGTCGTATCGAGCCGGGTCACCTGAACCTGCCGCCGGCTGCGCCGAGCGTGAGCCGCAACCTGGACGAGCCGAGTCGCGAGTCGGTCGAGGCTGCACTGGCCTCGGCCGGTGGCGTGGTCAGCCGCGCCGCGACCAACCTTGGCCTCTCGCGACAGGCGCTGTACCGGCGCATGGAGCGCTACGGACTGGCGGTGTGATCTGCTAGCGTCCCTGCCATGAAGACGCTCTCGCTCGAAGGACGGATGACCCTGGTCGTCGCCGGCTCGGCGATCGTCGGTGCCATGGTGTTCGCTGGCGTATCCATCTGGCCGTTTCCGCAGCTGGTGGCCTGGATGCGCGAAGCGCCCGCTAAGCCTGGCAAATTACCCGATGTCGTTCCTGTCGAGTTTTTCGATGGTGGCACGGCCTTGCTGATCTGCCTGCTGGTGCTGGTTCCGCTTTCCGTGTGGGTTGCGCATGCGCTGGTGGAGCCCATACGCCGTCTGATCCGTGCGCTGGAAAGCGCGGTGGCCAGCTACCGTGACGGCGATTTCAGCATGTCGATCGGCACCACGCGACGCGACGAGCTTGGCGACCTGATCCGCATRCACAACGCACTGGGTCAGACCCTGCGCGACCAGCGGCAGCACCTGGCCCAGCGCGAACTGCTGCTGGACACCGTGGTGCAGAACACGCCGGTGGCGCTCGTCCTCACCGATTCGGCGGACAACATCACTTACGCGAACATCGCGGCGCGGCACCTTTTCAACGAGGGACGCTCGCTGGCCGGGCTCGATTTCACCAAGGTTCTCGCGAGCATGCCTGAGAGCCTGCGCGAAGCCGCCGCGAGCGGCGAGGACGCCTTGTTCTCCGTCGAAATGGAAGGCAGCGAGGAGACGTTCCATCTGTCGCAGCGCGGTTTCCGCCTGCAGGRCCGCCCCCATCGTCTGCAGCTGTATCGCCGCATGACACGCGAGCTGTCCCGTCAGGAAGTGCATACGTGGAAGCGTGTGATCAGGGTCATCAGCCATGAGCTGAACAACTCGCTCGCACCCATTTCATCGCTTTCGCACTCGGGCGCCGAG
>NZ_JBFUJE010000020.1:0-24087 GCF_056401535.1 Luteibacter sp. P4_E6
TAGCCGGCCTTGTCCTTCATCGGGCCCTGGTCGCCATAGCCGGTGACGGCGCAATAGATCAGCCGCGGATTGATCAGCGCGATCCGGTCGTGGTCGATGCCGAGACGCGCCGGCACGCTGGGGCGAAAGTTGTGCACCAACACATCGGCCTCGCGCACCAGGCGCAACAGCGCCGCATGGTCCGACGGATTCTTCAGGTCCAGCACGATACCGCGCTTGCTCCTGTTCACACCGAGGAAGGCGCGGCTTTCGGTGGCCAGCGTCGACGGGTATTGGCGCAGATTGTCGCCGCCGGGCGGCTCAATCTTGATGACGTCCGCGCCCTGGTCGGCCAGCAGCGTGCAGCCGTAAGGTCCAGCGATATAGGCGCTGAGGTCCAGCACTCGCACGCCGGAGAGGGGGCCCGAGGGCGTGCGGGGGGGCGATGTCGGTGTTTCCATGCGTGCCTCGTTATCCACAGCTGCCATGTCCCGTTTGCGTCCATTCACTTTGCCGGACACGGGGTGCGGGAAACACCCCGGCGCGATATGTTCTGGCAGCAGAAAAACTTGTTTGAATCTACAAGGACTTCTCCGGCGCCAACGGCAGCCAGGTGAGACGCCATGCGCCATCATGCCGTCCGCCTGTCGCAAAATAAGGCGTAAAGCGCAGCGGCGCGCGGTAACCAGGATCGAGACTCAGCACCGGTGGCTTCCCTTTCTCACCCGGAAGAAGCGTAAGCCAGCTCGCCTGCGGCTCCTCCGGTAGCTTTACGGTCTCGCTGGTCTTGAAGCCGTCGATAAGGTCGGTGGCGAACACGAGTGGTCCGCAGGTGAGACCGATGTAGTCGAAGTGCAATACTTCCTGGTGAACTGCGCTGCCGTCCGGCGCGCGCGATTCCTGGATGTTGCGATTGCTGGCCCGGTGCAGGATCGGCTGCGCCGGAAAACGGGCGACGAGCACATCGCCGTCATGCCAATCACGCTCGACCATCGCGTACTGCCCGGGTGGCACCGTCACGCCGGCGTCCTCGCCATTGACGACCAGGGTCGCGCCTTCGGCCCAGCTCGGCACACRCACCCTCAGCGTGAAGCGTGCCGACCGCTCAACAGCGACGGTCATGCGTATGTCATCCGGATAGGGCCACGCGGTGGCCTGGGTCAGCTGCACGCGCCCGGGCCCTTCGAGCAAGGCCGACGATCGGCCAGGACCATAGATATTGATGTCGAGCGTTCGCGCGTCCCGGGCGATCGTCGCGATGTCCGGCAGCTCCTCGACCGCCATCGCACCGCTGGACTTGCAGCAGCGCCAGTAGGTCGTATGCACACGCCGACCGTTGGGAAAGACGTAGTAACACCAGTTCTCGCCATCCGGCGCCTGCGCGGCGAGCAGGTCGTTGTATGCGGAGCGCTCGATCTCTTCGGCATAGCGCGCTTCGCCGGTGACCAGGAGCAGCTCACGGTTGAGCTGGATCCACGCCAGCGTGGAGCAGGTCTCCACGTAGCCCTCCGGACTGAAAGCACCCGGCGCATTGAACACTTCGCGCGAACGATGCGCGACACCGCCCCAGGGGCCGCCACCCAGCGTCAGATGGTGGTCGCGGATGCTGCGCCATGCATGCTCCACGGCACGCAAGAGATCCGGCTCGCCGGTGACGCGATGCAACTTGGCGATACCCACCAGGTTCCAGGCCAGCTGGTACGCCTTGCCCGTAGCGATGAATGCGACGTCCGTTCCGGCAAGGCACTGGTCGAGCAGGGCCAGTGGCGGGTGGGCGTTTGCCTGTCGAAGGACAAGCCGGGCGAGATCGAGATAGCGCGGATCGCCCGTGGCCCGATGCAGGTCCACCGCGGGATCGAGCAGCACCGTTGCCGACATGCCGAAGTGATTGCCCAGGTCGGTGATGTCGATGCCGCCTGCCTCAAGCGTGTGTAGACACAGATCACCGATGCGGCGTACGGCATCGAGATAGCTTGCGCCGCCAAAGTGACGATGCACCTCCAACAGACCCAGCATCAGGTAGGCGTGCGTCCAGATGTCCCAGGTACGCACGCTGGGCTCGCCGTTCCAGCTCACCGGTTTCGGCGGCCGCTGGTACATGAAGCGACGCCCCGGGGCGTACGTGCCCAGGTAGCCGTCGGCCTCCTGCACGGAAACGAGATAGTCGGCCACGCGCAGCACACGACGGCGGAGCGACTCGTCACCGCTGCGGGCAGCGGCACGCGATGCGGCCACCAGCCACTTGCCGGCATGCTCACCGTACCAGTCGCCCTCTTCGTTCAGCGCACGGCGTTCGGGCGCGAACAAGGCAATGGCAGGGCTGTGCTCGTCGACGATGAAATGCGACAGACGGCCCTGGAGGTTCGCCGCGAGCGCCTCGCCGAGCAGGCCATCGAAGTGCGTGACCGCCCTCACGTGGCATCGACCACGCAACGGAATCCGACACAGCCGGAGCGATCCTTGCCTGGTGACATGAGCAGGTACTTGCCGTGCTGATCGAGACGGTAGGCCTGCGGAAAGTACCAGTGCGAGGTCTGCGGCTGGTAGCTGCTTCCACCACGCAGCACGGCAGCGCGCGTATGTTCGTCGAGGAATTCGTCGGTCCACTGCCACACGTTGCCAACCAGGTCGAGCACGCCGAAGGGGCTGGCTGCCTGCGGAAAAGCATCGACATCCGCTGGAGCGCGCAGTTGCCGGCCCCGATTCACAGCCGGAACGAAGTCTTCGCGCCAGTCGTTGCCCCACGGGTAGCGACGCCCGTCGTTACCTTGCGCGGCATATTGCCATTCCCATTCGTGCGGAAGGCGCTTGCCGGCCCAGGCCGCATAGGCACGCGCATCCTCGATCCCCACCCACGTCACTGGCTTGCTCTCCCAGCCGGCTGGCGGCTTGCCGTCCACCCAGTGACGCAGGAAGTTGTGCGCGTCGAGCGGACGCCAATCGGTGTGGTCGAGGAAGGCGGCGTACTGTGCGTTGGTGACGGGCGTACGGTCAATGTGGAAGGACTCCATCTGCATGTGTCGGCGATGTCCGCGACGCGCGCTGCTCTCCCACGGGTACTGCACGTCGTTGCCTTCCCATGTCTGCCCTTCGATCTCGACACCGCCCACGACGAAATCGAACGGGCCCCCAGGAATGGTCAGCATGCCTTCCGGCGCGGTGGCAACGCGCGCGGTCGCCGCCACGGGGCGCATCGTTTGCGGCAGGCTTCGCCACGTCGAGGACAAGGAGGCCAGAGGCGTGATGGACGCTTCGCGCATCGTCGCCAGGAAGCCGTCGAGGCCATCGACGGAGGCACCGGCAGACAGCGCGACCACCGCGCCGAAGCCGCGACCTTCCAGGAGGAAAGCCAGCACCGCCTTGCCATCATGGATTCGCGGTGAGAGCTCCACGCCGTTCCAGGCATCCACGTAGCGGGCGCCTTCGCCATGGGGCACGGCAAGCTGCTCGCCGGCGACCACGTATTCCTGGCGGTTCACCACGGTCCACAGCGTGTATGTCTCCGTCGGAAAGCGACTGGCGAACACGCCAGCCTGCAGGGTGCGCTCGTAGGGACGCCAGTCCATGCTCACCATGGCTGGTGCGAACTGCCGTTCGATGGTGGCAATGCGACGGAGCGACTCGGCGTCGCGCGGCGTCAGCCCGTTCCAGATGCCCCAGACATTCTCCCAGGCGTTGTAACCCACGCCGTTGAAGAAGATGTACTGCAGATCGTGATTACGGTCGCGTCCCCACCGGTTTTCGTAGTTGATCATGTGGCGCGGCTCGAGCCACTTGAACTTCGCCACGGGAGGAATGACCTCGTTCGGCGCCTTCTTGCCCCAGCTCTGTACGTTCCAGATCAGCTGCTCTTCGGCGCTGATCGTGGACTCCGGCTGCAGCACCACGGGGTGCCCCGCCGCGTCGCAAGCGTCGAAGAACGCGCGTGGCACGCCGTTGTAAGTATCGCCATTGACGCCATCCGCACCCACCGCCGCGACCAGCCTGGCCATCGCGTCCCAGTCGCTCTCGTCGGCTGGACGCGTGCCGTTGTCCCAGGGCATCGTGGGCAGGAAGACGCGGACCCCTCGTCGGTGGAAGTCATCCACGGCGACGCGTAGCCCATCCAGACCACCGGGGAGATCGAACGCGAGATCGGTCTTGTTGCGATCGTCGATCCCGATGTTGGGGTAGACGAACCAGATCAGTACGCTGTCGATCCCGCCAAAGCGGGCTTCGAGGTCGTCCAGGTAGCGATCGACGGTATAGCGCCCCGCCACCGGGTCGTAGAAGTAACGATCCTCCACCATCATCTGCGCGTGGACGAAATTGCGCTGAGCCCACTGCAACTCGGGCCGACGATAGTTGGCGTCGTCGTAGCCGATGCGCGTGAGATGTTCGCGGCGCCAGTCGCGTAGCTCGCGTATCCAGTCGTCCGCGCTACCGTCCACGTCCATCTTCCAGTGACCGATTTCGGCGAAGGGCCAGCCGGGCGCCTTGCCCGGGGTCGGCAGATAACGGCCGGTGGTCACATGGGAGAACTTGAACTCGTGGGTTACCCGAGCCGTTTCATCGTGCTCGTCAGGGGACTGGGTCATGGCGGAAAACCTGGGGGTCATGGAAGAGCATGGTAGACGAGGTCGTAGAACGGCCGCGCGAGGCGCGGCAGGTCCTTGCGACCGTCGTCGCGAGGCAGGTGCTGGAGCATGAGGATGGCGACCAGATGCTCGTGCGGATCGATCGTATACGTGGTGGATGCCGCACCGGCCCAGCCGTATTGCCCGACCGAGCCGAGCTGCCCGCGGCGGGCGGGGTCGATCACCACATAGCCGCCGATGCCGAAACCCTCGCCGGCACTGAACTGGGTCACCGGCGGGTCGAGCATGCCCAGGTGGTTGCGCATCATCAGCTCGACGGTCTTGCGCGCGAGAAGCACGTGCCCGGCGGAACGGCCACCGTCGAGCAACATCTGTGCGAAGTGGCCGTAATCGTCCGCTGTGGAATACAGGCCACCCGCTCCGCTCATATAGCGATTCAGCGGCTCGCCGGGGTGGGTGGCGCTCGGGCCGTCGGCGATCGCCAGATGGCCGTCGTCAGCCATGCGGGTGATGTCGACCACACGACCGCGACGGTCGACGGGCACGCTGAAGCCCGTGTCGCGCATACCTAGCGGGGTGAAGATTCGCTCTTGCAGGAAGTCGGCGAACGGTCGCTTGGAAACGACTTCAACGACACGCGCCACCAGCTCGAGCGAGGCACCGTCGTAACCGAACCGGGTACCGGGGTCAGCCGCCAGTGGCACGTGGCTCATTCGTTCGGCGAATCCAGCAAGGTCGTTCGCGCCGTGGGGATCGATGCTTTCCATCAACGCTACGGCCTCGCGCTCGCCCTCCAGGCCTGCCGGGTAACCCGACGTGTGAGTGAGGAGGTCATGCAGGGTGAGCTTGCGAGATGCCGCTCGCAGGGTCGGTGCCGCGGCCGTACCGCCCGTCATCACCTGCGGATGCTCGAAACCAGGCAGGAGCTCGGCAAGCGGCGTGTCCAGCGACACCTTGCCCTCCTCCACCAGCATCATGACCGCCACGGATGTAACGGTCTTGGTCATCGAGTAGATGCGGAAGATGGCATCGCGCCGCATGGGCCGCTTGCGCGCGAGATCTTCGTAGCCATACGTGCCCACGTCGACGATGCGGCCATTGTGGGCAATCAGCGTAACGCCGCCGAGGTATCCGTCCGTCCCCGTGGCATCGCGCATGAACGCATGCAGACGGTCCAGCCCGTCCCTCGGCCACGCATCCGCCGCGAGGGCCGCCGAAGCGCATAGCAGCAGTCCCAGGCACAGCGAAGCCGCGCGCAAGGCGCGGCTTCGCCAGAGCGATCGCTCCGTCACAGCGTGATCGTATAGGTCAGCGACGTGACGCGGCCACGGCCCGACCAGTAGTTCTGGTAGCCCGCCAGCTGCGACCAGCTGAGGATGTACTGCTTGTCGAGCAGGTTCTCCACGCCGAGCGACAGCTTGCCGTAGCGTTCCAGGTCGTAATTCACACCCAGGTCGAACAGCGTGTATCCGTGGGTCTGCTCGCTGTAGCTAAACGTCGCCCCGTCATAGGCGCGCGTATCGCTTCCCGATACGTGCCGGCCGAACAGCGAGGTGGCACCGAGCGTCGCGTCGCCGTGCGCCGAATAGTTCCAGGTGACGGCGTAGGCCAGCTTGTCCGGATTGATGTCGAGCACGCCCAGCGGCTTGCTGAGCGAGCCGGCGCCGTAGTTTCCGGCCGGATCCGACGACCAGAAGGCCGTCTTGCCCGTGATGTGCGAATAGATCGCGGTCGCCTTCCACTCCGGGTTGAAACGCCACTCGCCGGTCAGCTCAGTACCCTCGATACGCACGGGGGCACGCGAGAGGATGAAGTCGCTGGTATTCGGATCGATCGCCAGCGACGAGCCGAACGGGGACTTCGAGATGTAGTGCGTGGCTCCGAAGGCGCCCCGGTCGCCACGCCAGTTGAAGCCGAATTCGTTGTTTTTGTAGATGATCGCATTGAGGTCGCTGATCCTGCTCACCGACTGGCCCGGCACGCTGATGTTACGCAGCGGGATACCGATATTGGGAAGCGTGAAGCCTTCGCTGTAGGAAGCGAAGGCGGACCACTCGTCGTTGAAGCGCCAGATGCCCCCGATGTTACGAAGGTTTTCCTTGTACGACAGCTTGCCGCCCTGTACGAACACGCGGTTGCGGTAGTACGTGGTGGTGTAGCTGTCGACCGTAAGGCGATCGCTCTCGCGACGGTAACCGCCGCTGATCGTGAACGGGCCAATGTCGTACGACAGCTGCGCATACGGCGCGACACTGTTGTAGATCATCGGCGGAACCCAGAGCCGATCGGTCAGGGCCAGGCGCTGCTGCGCCTCGTCGCGGGCCACGTCCACACCCGTATGCAGTTCCAGTCCCGTGACCAGGAAGTCCGGCCGCGTCCACGAGGTACGGATGCCACGCTTCTTGGCGGTGATCTCGGACTGGTCGAACAAGGTGTTCAGCGGCGCGATCAGGGGATCCTGCTTGTCCTCGGTGTTCTCCGGCAGGTAACGCATGGCCTGGTCGGCCTTGTACACGTTGATGTCGAGGGCGCCACCGAAGAGGTTCTTGTTGGTGTATTCGGCGCTGTATTGCTTGAAGTCATTGAAAGCATCCCTCGATCCGTCGATGTGACCGCGCTCGGACGTATTCGTACGCGGCGTTGCACACGGCGGATCGTCCGTCGGGCCACGGCAGCCGAGTACCTGGATGTAGTCACCCTTACCGGTGATCTTGAACTTGCTGAAGGTCGCCTGGAGGCGCTGATCATCGCCCTCGCCGAAGTTGTAGCCAAGCTTGGCGAACAGGTTGCTCGAGGTGGAGTCGGCCAGCGAGCCGGAGGTGTTCAGGCCAATGCGGCGCCCGTTACCGTCGTAGGTCATGCCGCGGTCGATATACGAACCGGCGAGCAGTACGTCGTAGCTGGCTTCCTTACGGGCGAAGGTCACGCCGGTCTTCCAGCTGCCGCTGTCCGACTTACCTTGCGTCTGGTAGCGCGTGGTGATGGTGGTCTCGTTGCCTTCCTTGGTCGGCGTCTTCGAGAGGTAGTTGATGATGCCGCCCGCTGCGCCGATGCCTTCCGAGGCCGACGGGCCGTTAATGACTTCGATGCGGCCGACGATGCCCATGTCGGTAAAGGTGCCGTTGCGGGTGCCTTCACGCAGCGGCGAGCCCTGGGGCACACCGTCGAACAGGCGCAGCGGAATACGCCCACGAAGGGTTTCGCCGGTGTTGCTCATGGCCTGGGAAGACTCCGCATAGCCCGGCACCGAGCGCGCCAGCACAGCCGTCGCGTCCTCGGTCACCAACAGCGTATGGGCGATCTCTTCCTTGTTGACCACGGTGACCGCGCCGGGAATCTCGTCAATCGCCTTGGGCGTGCGCACACCGGTGACGATGACCTGGTCGAGGTTCACCGGCTGGTCGTTGTTCTTGTCGTCTTTCTTCTTCGCAGCCTTCGGGGCGTTCGGCGCGTCTGTCTGCGAAGTCGCCTCCTGCGCGTGGGCGCTGGTTGCGAAGAAGGAGACCAGCAGGATGCTGCCGATCGCGGCGGAAAGTGGTTTGATCATATCGGGTCCGTGTTGCCGTTGGATCGATCGCCCAAGCGGGCGGGTGCGGCGTGCCCCTGTGACGGCGCGCCCGGGCAAAGAAACTGTCTGCTGCGTTGGCTACGCCCTCCCCGGCGCGCCACTGACCTTCGTCTCGGTGATGGTGAGCCTATGCGCTTAGCGCATGGCAAGAAACCGCGGACGGGTATGTTCAGAGACTAGTTTTTGTTGCTTACGAACGAAGGAAAACTATGCGGCGACGCAACATGCACGACACATTCGCGGTCACCGCGACTGCATGGCCGCCATCGCCTTTCGGCTCTCCTGAAGCAGTACGGTGACCAACCGTACGCGCACGCTCGAGCGTGACCAGACGATGCCGATGCGACGTGGTTCGGACGGGTTTGGCAACGGCATGCGAACCAGATCCAGGCCTTCCGGCCAGGGCTTCGCCCAGTCAGGAACCAGCGAGACGCCGAGACCGCGGTCGACCATGACGGCGATTGCATTGAGCGCATTGAGCTCGAAACGCTCGCGCGGCACGATGCCATTCGCACGGAGGTAATCGTCGGCTTGCCGCCCGCCCCACTGATTGCGGTCGTAACGGATGAGCGGCTCGGTGGCGAGCAGCTCGTGCGGGTCGCGCCCCGCCAGCGCGCGTGGCGCGAGCACGATCAGCGGCTCCTCACGCAGCAGTTGCCACTCGCAGGTCTTGGGCAATGGGAACGGTGCCTGCAGCACAACAGCGGCATCGAGGTCGCCCTTCTCGACGTCGTTGTAGAGATCGACCGAGTAGCCAGGCTTGATGAAGACGTTGATGCGCGGGAAAGTCTCGACCATGCGCGCGAGCACGTCGGGAAGCATGCCTGCCAGGGCGGTGGGACAGGCGCCGAGCCTCAGTTCCCCCGACACCCCACTCTCGTTGGCGACGCTGCGCAGGTCGGCCACGTTACGCAACACATCGCGCGAACGCTGCAGGATCCTCGATCCTTCTTCCGTGACGCTCACCGTGCGGCCGACGCGCGCGATCAGGGTCGTGCCAATCTCGCGTTCAAGCGTGCGTATTTGCTGCGCCACAGCAGCCGGCGTGATATTGAGCAGTCGCGCCGCCGCTGCCATCGACCCATGGTCGGCAACGGTGATGAAGGTATTGAGGAACTGGGTTTCCACGTCATCTCACTGGCGGTCGGCGGGGAGCGCCATGGTAGGTCATTCGCCGTCGCGATCGCGATGAATTGTCAGGCCGCGCAGCGAACGCGTCGGCGCCGGGAAGAACAGGCTGGCGATATAGCCGATGACAATGCAAAGGCAGATCGAGATCGCCAGATAGAAATACGGATGGACCAACTTGAAGATCCAGGCGATGAAGGTCAGTGCCGTACTCGACGCGATACCTATCGCCACGCCAGGCGAGTTTGCTCTGCGGGTGAACATCCCCAGCGTATAGGCACCGGCGAAACCGCCGCCGAGCAAGCCGGCCAGTTCGATCGACACGTCGAACAGCGAATGCACGTCGAACCGCGACAGCAGCAGCGCCAGGCCGATGCCGACCAGTCCGACGACGACCGTCGTCACCTCGGCGAATATCACGCTCTGTTTGGGGGTGCGGTTCTTCACCAACCGATCGTAGAAGTCCACCGAAACCAGGGTTGCCACGCTGTTCATGATGCCCGATAGCGTTGCCATCGCCGCGGCGAAGATGCCTGCCACGATAAGCCCGGTCACGCCCATCGGCAGTTCGGCCGCGATGAACAGTGGGAACGTGGCGTCGATCGGCAGCATTGGGTTCATCCGCTCCGGATGCGCCTTGTAGAACACGAACAGCGCCGTGCCGATCATGTAAAAGACCAGCCCACCCGGGATCATGATGGCCGCGAACGCCCAGATCGAGCGACCGGCTTCCTTCGCCGACGGCGTGGACAAGGTGCGTTGCATGAGCACCTGGTCCTTCGGGAAGGTCAGCACCACGTCGAACAGCACGAGGAAAAGGAAGCCCCAGACCGTTGCCTTGGTCAGATCGAAGCTGAAGTCCAGCAGGTGCATCTTGCGATCGGCCATCGCCGTGCCGAGGAACTCGCCGAACCCACCGTGCAAATGCCAGATGATGAACCCGATGGCGAAGATCGCGCCACCCATCTTCACGATCACCTGCACCACATCTGTCCAGATCACCGCCTTCATCCCGCCCATGGCGGTGTAGATGATGGTGAAACCTCCCATAAGGATCACGCTCAGCGTCGTACTGATCCCGGTGATCGTGGCGATGGCGAGCGCCGGCAGGAACAGAATCACGCTCATACGGCTGCCGAGCTGGGTGAGGATGGCCAGAGCGCTGGCAATCATGCGGATGGCCGGATGGAAGCGCGTTTCCAGATACGAGAACACCGACATCAGGTCCAGCCGGCGCAGCAGCGGAACAATCCACACGGCGACGAACATCAGGCCGAACACGGCGATGAGGTTGTTCGTCATGTACTGCCAGTTGCTCTCGAAGGCCTTAGCGGGAATTGCGATGAAGCTGATCGAGCTGGTGTTCGCCGCATACAGGCTCACACCCGCGGCCCAGAACGGAATGCTGCGGCCGCCGACGAAGAAGTTCGCGGTCGAGTTGCGCTTCTCACGAAGGTAGAAGTAAAGACCGATGCCGATCATGCCGCCGAGGTAGACGACGATCACCAGCCAGTCGAGCCAGCGCAACAGCAGTTTGCTCGACTGTACCTGGGCGGAGGCGACCGTCGTTCTCGCACCATCCGTGGACGACCAGACGAAGCCGTCTTTCCAGGTAGCTGCCGAGGTCACCCCTGCGAACTGAACGCCCGGCAGAACCGCCCAGGCGCGCGTCACCACCTGGAAGGTCAATGCGCGAGCCGCCGTGGTATCGCCGACGAGGTAGGCCACGTTCGCCTGTCCCATCGGGCGTGCCATGCCCGGAAGAATGGGGGCCGGCGCAGTGGCACGCTCGCTCCAGCCGCCATCGGGCAACCAGCGCCATACCGTATTGCCGACGGTGACAAAGACGCCTGCGCCCTGGACAACGAGCGTCGACGGCGCAGCGCCGGGCGGTAGGTCGGCCAGCTTTGTCCAGGCGGGTCGAACGGTGCCGGGCTCAAGGCGCAGCAGTGTCGATGCGCCGTTCTCGATACCAGCGACGTAGATGGCACTGTCGGTTGATGCGGCGCGCGCGCCGACGATAGGACCCGGAAAGGGCGGCAGGGGCGTCAGGACCAGACCCGTCGCGTCCAGCGACAGGCGCGCGACAGAGGTGGCAGTCGAGTCGTCGTCACCCAACAAGATGTAGCCACGCGAAGCATCGCCGAACAATGCCGACAGCGCTTTCGGCGCGACGCCCGCGGACCAGACCAAGGAGCGCCAGCTGCCCTGCCCTTCATCGAGGATCCAGGCGCGATCGTCGACCACGGCGACGAGCCGGCCATCCACAGCTGTGAAGCCATGCACGGTTCCCACCATGGGTAGCGAAGGCAGTGCGCTGCCACGCAAGGGGGTGAGTGCGTCGGCATGTGCCATGCCTGAGGCAAGCAAGCAAAGGAGCAGGAAGGCGCGGCAAACGCGGAGGGTGACGCGCATCGTCGGCAGACGCATCACCCTGCCGATGCCAGCAGCGCCTGCGCGCGCTTGAGGAACGGCAGGTCGATCATCCGCCCGTCGACGACGAAGGCACCGTGACCCACACGCCCCGCTTCGACCGAAGCGGCAACAATACGACGTGCCAGCGCGATCTCGTCGGACGACGGCGCAAACACCGTATTGGCAAGGGCCACCTGCCGCGGATGGATGCAGCTTTTACCGACGAAGCCGAGTCGACGCGCCATGCGCGCTTCGGCCTCATAGCCCGCCACATCGTCGATCGCGGCAAAGGCGGCATCGATCGCGAACACGCCTGCCGCCGCCGAAGCGATTTTCACGGCGAACATCGCAGCGTGTACCGCCGCGACATCGGCGCGGTCGATACTGTGCGGCTCGAAAAGATCCGCCAGCCCCAGCTGGAGGCCGGCGACCCGGGGATGCGCCGCGGCGATCGCGGCCGCCTGGTCGAGCGCCCTGGGTGTTTCGATGTTGATCAGCAGCCCGACCGATCCATCCAGGCCGCGCTCCGCCTCGACGTGCTCCAGCGTTGCGATGACGGCAAGCAAGGCCTGCGGCGATTCCACCTTGGGCACATTGAGCAGGGTCAGTCCGGGCGTCAGCACCGCCGCAAGGTCGTCTTCGAACCATTCGGTGTCCGGGGCATTCACCCGCACGATGATCGCCTTGGCGGCGTTGCGGACAGCGTTCGAGGCGACGAAGGCGGACACATCGGCACGGGCCCCGGCCTTCACCGCGGCAGGTACCGAATCTTCCAGATCGAACGACAAGGCGTCGGCCGGACCGGCCAGCGCCTTGGCGAACAGTTCCGGACGCCCCCCGGGCACGAATAACTTGCTGCGCATACCTTCCCCCGCCACCCAAGGCGCACCGATAGTCGTGGATTCTGGCCCATCGCACCGAAGCAATCGAGCCGGGATCCGACGTTCAATCGATACTTTTCCTATGTTCCCGGCGCGGGCCTGTACCGCCAATCCACCGGCGAAGCTGCTTCTACTCGACGAGCCGGGCAACCAATCGGACCTTAGTCGCTGGGCTGCTTGGCCAGGCGAATATCGACCTGCGCTTCGTCGACCTTATAGGTCTTCAGGATCGCATCGACTTCCTTGAAGTCGATCCTCAGCTTTTCCGGCGACAACCACGTCGCGTGAGGTTTGTCGCGAAACGCAGAGGGGATGTATTCGAACACAGGAATGCGCCGGGTCTCGCCACGTTTGACGAGGTAAAGCAGGACCTCGTCCGAATGAGCAAAGTCGTCGCAGCCGGTTTCGTCCGAACGAAGCACGTAGTCGGACGTGCCGGAAGCCGGGATGTCGAGAAGGTTATGAACGCAGTCCTCCGACGCGAGACCATCATAGGAACACGCGTACATACCTACGCAGCCGAACACGACGACACATCGCAACGCGGGCCTTCTCCACAATCTCGAGCCAACCGAAAGATGATGACGTCCGGGGCGGATTAACGTAGTAGATACGGACACTCGGCATATCGACATCGTAAGACTTCGGAATCCTGGGGCCGGCCGAAGGTACGTCCGCCTGTCCCGGGTGGTCAACGGGAATTTTTCACCCCGGCGTCCGTTGCTATAATCGGTGCCCTGCTCCCGCCCATGAGGTGTTCGTCCCATGCGCCAGTGATGCTCCGTCCTGAGTGACGGCAAGACTCGCCAGCCCCTGCCTGCAGGGGGAGTTTTCTGCATCCCTGGAATTTGCATGACGAACCCAAACCTGACCCTTCAAGGGGTCACCTGCCTGCTGCCCGATGGCCGCCGGCTATTCTCCGATCTCGACGAAACCTTCGACGTGCGGCACACCGGCCTCGTGGGCCGTAACGGTGTGGGCAAGAGCATCCTTGCCCGCGTGCTCGCCGGCTTGTGGTTGCCGTCCTCGGGTCGCCTGCTCGCGCACGGAACGACGCACTACCTCGCTCAGGAACCGGCCCGTGACGCCGGTGCGACCGTTGCTTCGGCGGCCGGCGTGGAAGAGGTACTCGACGCACTCGCCCGCATCGAAGCGGGAAACATCGACCCGCGCGACTACGAGATCGTCGGATCACGCTGGACGATCCGCCAGAGCCTCGAACAGGCACTTCACGCGCAGGGCCTGGACTATCTCCACGCGGATGTACCGATGCAGCGGCTGAGYGGCGGCGAGGYAGCGCGAGTCGCCTTCGCCGGCGCTCTGATCAGCGAAGCGGATTTCCTGATCCTCGACGAACCAAGCAATCACCTCGATGGTGACGCGCGCCGCTTGCTCATCGATCGGCTCGAACACTGGACGAACGGGTTGATCGTCGTCAGTCACGATCAGGCCCTGTTACGACACATGGAACGCATCGTCGAGCTGTCGTCCTCAGGCTTACGCTCCTATGGCGGCAACTATGACCTCTACGCCAAGCGCAGCGAGGAAGAACGAGCCGATGCCGAACGTTAGCTCGACCAACGCAAGGCCGAACGCCGCCGCGAGGAGCGCAACCTGCGCGATCAACGCGAACGTGCCGAACGCCGCGAGGCACGCGGCGACCGTGGAGCGCGCGACGCCAACCAGGCGCCCATCCTGCTGGGCAGGCGCAAGGAACGCAGCGAGGTCACGGCGGGACGCCTGCGCGAACGACAGGAGCACGAGCGTGCGGTGCTGAGCGAACGCGTGCAGGACGCCGCACGGCGCGTGGACGATCGCGCGACGCCCGTTCTCCGTATCGCCGCGCGGGGCGCCCCGGGTCCCTTCCGCGTCGCCAGTCTCGATGCCGTACGACTCGCCCATCTTGGGGAACCCAGGGAGCAGGTGAACGTATCGATCACCGCCGGCCAGCGCATCGGCCTGGTCGGCCCGAACGGGTCGGGCAAGTCCACGCTGCTGCGGACCCTGGCGGGAAAACTGGCCCCTGCCGAGGGACACAGACAGGCGTGGGCGCCGGTCGCCTATCTCGACCAGCAACTGTTCGATGTCGATGCCGATGTATCCGCCGTCGAACTGCTGCGTGCCGCGAACGCCGCGTTGCCTGAAAGCGAGATTCGCACCCGCCTCGCACAGCTGGGCATCGATGGTCTCGCGTCGGCCTTGCCCTCCGGCAAGCTCAGCGGTGGGCAGCGCCTGGCGGCGGGACTGGCGATGGCCATCTACGCCGCCCCACCCGCGCGATTGCTGTTGCTCGACGAGCCAGGCAATCATCTCGACCTTCCATCGCTCCGGGCGCTCGAGGACACGCTACGCACGTATGAGGGCGCGCTGGTCGTCGCATCACACGACGAAGCGTTCCTGGAGCGGATCGGCCTGACCGAACGGATCCAAGCGACGGCGACAGGATGGACGCGTACACCGTGGTGACCGCCGTCGTTATCGACGGCGGGGGAACCCGTGATCCCGGCGGGCTCGCTGCCGGGTTACTGGACGTTGACGACGTCGCGAACGCTGTACACGTCGATCGCGTAGGGCGATTTCGCGTCGTCGGTCGAGCGGAAGCGACCCGAGATCGTCGCGGTGGCCTGGGCGCCGTTCGATGCCACGGCACGCTTGAACGAGTTGATGTCGCGCTTGCGCGTGTCGCTGTCGTCGATGGAGAGGCTCACGCTGCCCTTGCATTCCGCGTCGGAGAGCGTCGTGACCTTGCCGGCGGACGACGCCACGCCACGCACGGTGACCGTGGTGCCGATATAGCGGGCCGCGGTACCGATAACGGTGCAGAGCGTATCCGGCGGGGTCTCATCCGCTGAACGAGCGGCAGCAGGACCCGCAGCCAGGGCCATAACCAGGGCGAATGTCGTCGCCCGACCAATCAATTTCGTACACATAGGTGTTCCCCCTTGTTACCCGGCCCCAGGACGGACCGCGCCGAATGGACGGCTAAACGAAGGACACCGCGTTTGCGGCGTCGCGTCAATAAGAAATTTGGGCAGTAAACTCGCCATCCTTGCCGTTTTCGCTGGAGTCATCCTTGGAAGAACGCACCCGCCTGGGACTGGGCATTGGCTTCGGCGTGGCCGCCGGCGCGCTCTGGGGGCTGGTTTTCCTGGCGCCCGAGCTGGCCCGGGATTTCACCGCCCTGCAGCTGGCGGCGGGACGCTACCTGGTCTATGGCCTGATCTCGGCCGGCCTGCTCGTGCCCCGGTGGCGGCCCCTGCGTACCTGGCTTCGGGCCGTTCACTGGCGCGGACTGGTCGGCCTGAGCCTGCTGGGCAACATCGTCTATTACGTGCTCCTGGCCAGTGCCGTGCAGTGGGGAGGGGTGGCGATGACATCGCTGGTGATCGGCTTCCTGCCTGTCGCGGTCACCCTGGTCGGTAGCCGCGCGGCAGGGGCCGTCCCCTTGCGCCGGCTGGCTCCGTCGCTGTGGCTCAGCGCCCTGGCCATCGGCTGCATCGCCTGGCAGGCGATGGCGGGATCGCACACCCAGGTTCAGTCCCACCGGTTGGCGGGACTGCTGTGCGCCATCGGTGCCCTCGCCGCCTGGACCGCTTACGCGGTTTACAACGCACACTGGCTTGGGCGGCTGGACCAAGTCTCCGCCCATGACTGGAACCTGCTCACGGGCGTGGTGACCGGGGCACTGGCCCTGTTGCTTGTTCCCGCCGCTCTTCTCACCGACACCGCCGTGCACGACGGCCAGGCATGGCTTCGCTTCGCGGGCATCAGCACCGGCATCGCCGTGTTCGCGTCGATCCTGGGCAATGGTCTATGGAACCGGATGAGCCGCCTGCTGCCGCTCACCCTGGTCGGGCAGATGATCCTGTTCGAGACCCTGTTCGCGCTGCTCTACGGGTTTCTCTGGGAACGACGGCTACCGACGCCCGTCGAGCTACTCGCCGTGGCCGCTCTGGTGACCAGCGTGTTGCTTTGCGTGCGCGTCCACCGGCCGCAGGGGGAGTGACGAATCAGGCCTTGCCCGCGGCGATGTTCACGCTGATGGCAATGATGAAGACGTTGAAGAAGAATGCGATCGCACTATGCATCAGGCCGATGCGGCGCAGATAGCGCGTGGTGATCTGCACGTCGGAGACCTGGAAGGTCATGCCGATGGTGAACGAGAAGTACGCGAAGTCCCAGTAGTCGGGATCTTCGTCACCCGGAAAATCCAGTCCTTTGTGCTTCTCCCCGAAGTCACCGTAATAGCCGTGGGCGTAGTGCAAGGCGAACAGGGTATTCATGAACATCCACGACAGGATGATCGTCGTCGCCGCCACGGCGATCGCGAAGGCGCCGCCCTTGCTGCCCGAATTGAGTTCGGTGGTGACCGCGATGAGCACGATGGCCGACAGCGCGACGCCGCTGAGCAGGGTGGTCCAGCGGCCGGAGTCCTGCATGCGCGCCTGCCGGTGCATCGTGGCTTGGGTTGCTCCGAGGAAGATGCGCAGGATCATCAAGAGGTACGCCAGCGCACCGATGTCGAACCCGAGCAGCAGCGCGACACTGCGCTGCAGCCCGGTGAATTCCAGTCCCGCGGCGGCAACGACGGCAATCGCGGCACCGATGACCAGCCGTGGCCGCGAACGCGCGTAGCGGATCGGGCCCCAGCCTTTCTTCCGGCGATGGGCTGCCGCTGGCTGCTGGGATTCATCGCTCATGCCACCACTCCGCCGGTTCAGGTGGCGGGACTATAGCGGAGCTGATGTGATCGTAAGTTCGTACGTCACGGCTGGCTGGTGACCAGGATCTGCGTGGCCTGCTTCAGCAGCGCGGTGGCCCGGCGTGTCGCCGCCGTCGTCAGGCGCACCTCCTCCCTCGCCTGCTCCCACGCCCGCGCTTCGATGGCGTCACCGATACCCGGCAGCGGCGCCGCGTCCTCGCCTCCCCTACGTCCGGGGGCCTGGAGAAGGTGTCGGTACCACGGACGCTGGGGCAGACCCGAGGCCTGCAGGAAAGCCGGTGCGATGTCGCGGATAGCCTTGTTCACGGCAATCACCTGCTTCGCGGTGAGCTTGTCTGCCGACGAGGCCGCCTGATCGTAACCTTCGGCCGTGGTCAGGAAGTCCCGTTGGGCGTCGTGCAACGGTCCGAGATCGATGTCCTGCCAGGCATCGTCGAGCTTCGAGGGTGGCTGCTCATGACGGTACGCCACGGCTGCCAGGCGGTAGGCATCGTGGTCCAGCAGTGCGTTTTTCCGCACCGCCTCGCGATGCTCAGCTGCCGCACCCGTGGCAAGACGATCGATGTCCTTGCCAAGCGATAGCGCAAACGCGGTATAGCGCCAGGGCAACACATCCGCGTTGGCGACCCGCAGCACCAGCCGCGCATTCGTTCGCGCCAGCAGGTTCACGTAAGTCAGCCCCGGATCGCCGAAGCGCTGGTAATGCGTGTAGGTGTCATACAGCGAGTGGTAGATGGGCACGTTCTCGTCGTCGCCGTCACGGTCGTAGCCATACCGCACATGCAGCGACGGCACGCCAAGCCGATGGGCAAATGGCAGGTAGTCCGATCCCGTACCGAGGCGCTGCGGCACGATGGGGCCCTCCACATCCTTGCCCTTCTCCGCTGCGTCCACGGCACGTTTGGCCAGACGACGCGCCTGCACCGTGGCGCCGGTTTCCGGATCGCGAAGGTCTCCGGCGACACCGTCCACGAGGCTCGCCAACGACGGATCGCCCGCCGTGGCGAGAAATCCTCTGCCCGTGGTGTCGTTGTTGAGATAGAACACCGCCTTGTGGGCGAGCTCCGCCGCATGGCGATCCGTCCACGCCCTGGAGCCGAGGATGCCGAGCTCCTCCCCGTCCCAGCTGGCGAAGACCAGCGTGCGTCGCGGCCGATGCCCGGCCTTTGCCTGCTCGCCGATCGCCCGGGACTCGGCGAGCAAGGCCGTGGTGCCCGCCAGCGGATCCCAGGCGCCAAACACCCAGGCGTCGTGATGCACACCGCGGATCACCCACTCGTCAGGGAACTCACTGCCTCGCAACGTGCCGATCACGTTGTAAAGCGTGCGCCACTCCCAGGGCGAACGCACTTCAAGATGGACCTTCGCATCGCCGCCCACGTGGTACGTCAGCGGCAGGCCGCCCTGCCAACGATTCGGTACGGCAGAACCGCCGAGCGCGCGAAGGAAGTGCTCCGCGTCACCATAGCCAATGGTGACGACCGGAAGATGCAGGTCGTCCGTATGCCTGCTTGCCTGGAAGGTGCTCGCACTCTTCGCGTCGAGCACGCTGTCGATGCCGAGCGTGCCGCGTTGCAGGGTGTACGGTGTACGCCACGCGCCTTCGGGGTAGACATCGCCCTTGGTGAAGCCGTCCGCGTCCGGGTCGGAATAGATCACCACGCCGACAGCCCCGTGCTGCTGTGCGAGCCGTGGCTTTACCCAGCGGCCGGCGCCGGTGGACTTGACCAGCACCACCTTGCCCTCGACAGACTGTCCCGCCCTGGCGAGCTCGTCGTAATCCTTCGACAGACCTTCGTTGACGAAGATCAGCGGCGCATCCACGGAGCCGTCCGCACTGTAGGCCTCCATGCCGGGCAGTACGCCGTCCCGCGTGGCGGTGTCCTTGTCACCCTCAATCGCCGGCTCGGAGAAGTCGGCGGCGTAGTTGTCGGTACCCAGCAGGGAGAGCTTTTGCACTGTCGGATACGCGACGAGGACCCGCGTCTGCTCCACCGCGACCTGCCAACCCCAATTGCGCAGGCTGGCGGCGATAAAGTCGGCGTTCTCCTTGTCGTGTGGCGAGCCGACCTGGTTGGGTGCCGACGTCAGGCGCCTCAGCCAGCCGTCGAGGTCCGCGGTGGCGATCGAAGCATCCACGCGCTGCTCGAGTTCACTTTGCGCGGCAGGCACGGCCGTCTGCGCCGGGACCGCTGCGGCGATCGTCAGCAGCAAGGCGGGTAGCAGCACTCTCATCGTCATCACTTCCACCGGTAGGTCACGCTGGCATAGTAGTAGCGTCCGTTCCAGCTGAGCGGTGAAAAGAGGCTGTACTTGAAATTGCCGTTGGTCGAGTTGGCGTATTTGACCTGCTCCGGCTTCGCATTGAACGCGTTGTCCGCGCCGGCACTGAACGTCCAGTTGTCCAGGTTGTAGTCGGCCGACAGATCCAGCGTCCAGCGATGGTTGAAGTCCTGATCGAGCGCGGGGCCGCTGTTGCTGTACACGGTGTAGTTGCCGTAACGCTGCACGTTAGCGTGACCTGCCCAACGCCCATGCAGGTAATCGAAGCCCACATCCAGTTTGGTCCGGGGATTGGTGTCGCCGAGCAGGCCGAGCCTTTCGCGGCGTTCCACACGCTGCACCGCGACACCCAGTTCGTCGAGGATCGCCGGGTTCGGCTTCACCTTCGTTACCTCGTTCTCGTTGTACGCCCAACTCACGGTGGTGTTCAGGCGATCGCCGTTGGAGAAATCGAAGGCATACTGGCTGACGAAGTCCAGGCCGCGGGTCCGCGTGTCCACGGCGTTGGTGAAGTAACGGATGGACTGGTAGTTCGCGTCGACACCGTTGGCAACGAGGTAAGCATTGACCGCCGGCGTATTGACCGGAATGTTCGACGACAGGTTGATGCGATTGGTGATCTTGATCCAGTACGCATCGACGCTCACGTTCCAGCCGGTCAGCGGCTCGAGAACCAGCCCGAGCGTCGCGCTACGCGATTTCTCCGGCTTGAGCTTCTCGGCGCCGAGCAGGCTTGCCGCCGGGGCGTCCACCGGGAAGGTACCCGACTGCACCAGCACCTGGCCGTGGCCGAGGTCCTGCAGCTGCTGCGAAATGTCGGCATAGTGCTGCTGCACCAGGGTCGGCGCGCGGAAACCGGTACCGATGCTGCCACGCAAGGCAACGCGGGGTGTGAAGTCGAAGCGACCGGAAAGCGAGCCGGAGGTCGTGCCACCGAAGTCGCTGTACTGCTCGTGACGACCGGCCAGCGACAGTGCGAAACGGTCGGTGATATTGGTTTCGAGATCGATGTATTCGGATACGTCGTGGCGCTGCCAGTTGCCCTGCAGATCACCGGTGATGCCACCGTTTGCACCGTACTGCGAGACGGCATCACCCGGCGTCACTTTGTACGCCTGGCGCAGGTATTCCACACCGAACGACACACTGACTGGGTTGGCCAGCCACGACGGCGAGAACTCCTTGCTGATATCGACATTGCCGACCTGCTGGTTGGTCTTGTAATCGGCACCCTGGATGAAGAACGGCGTATAGCCGAAGGCCTTGTACCAGTCGGCGTTGATCGAATGGCTGCGCTGGTCGTATTCGTTGGAACCATGGCTCGCCGATACGTCGTAATGCCATCCGTCGCCGAGTTCGCCACGAAGTCCGGCCGTGAGGGTCGTGTCGTTGACGATGGGGATGCTCACCGGTAGGTAACCTTCGGGGTAAATCGACGGCACGTTGGTGGAATCGCCGCGATGCCGGTACAAGCTCGCGGTTTCATCGCGATCACGGCGGTACAGCGCTTCGAAGTACACCTCGGCCGCCTTGCTGAATTCGTACTGGCCGGTCAAGGACACCTTGTTCGACTGCACGCCCGGATCGCCGAGGCGGTAAACCTTCTGGTTGTACGTCGTGCCCTTGGCAGCGGGCGTCTGATCGGGACCGGCACGATTGGTGTAGTCGTTGTTCTGGGTGTCGATGGCGACATGGATCGAGCCCTTGTCACCGATCTTGAATCCGGTATCCGCGCTGAGCTGTCGCTGCAGACCATCGCCGGCGTCATAGCCACCGAACTTTGCCGTGACCTGCCCACCCTCCCCGCCCTTTTTCAGGATCACGTTGATCACGCCGCCGATCGCGTCGGAGCCATAACGCGCCGACTGGCCATCGCGAAGCACCTCGATCCGCTCGATCGCCGAGATCGGGATGGCGTTGAGGTCCACCGGATTCGATCCGCGACCGATCGCGCCACCGAGGTTGAGGAAGGCGCCGCTGTGCTGGCGTTTACCGTCGATCAACACCAGGACCTGATCCGGGCTGAGGCCACGCAAGGTCACCGGGCGCGCCACTTCCGCGCCACTGATCGTCGTCGGCTGCGGAAAGCTCAGCGAGGGCACCAGTCGCGCGAGCGCGGCCGTGAGCTGCGTAGCGCCACTCTGCTGTAACTGCTGTGGCGTGATCACGTCGATCGGCTGCAGCGAGCTGGAAACGGTGCGTTCCGTGCTGCGGGTGCCGGTGACGATGACGGTATCCAGTTGGCTGGTCTTCGGAGGCTCGGGCTTATCGGCGGGACCGGCGTCCTGTGCCAGGACCGGTGCCGCGGAGGCGGCGAGGACCAGCGAGACGGCGACGAATAACGGGGTGCGGCGGCGTGGAGCGAGAGCGAACATGGACGTGGTTCCCCTGGGGACGATGCAGAACGCCGACGCCTCTGGGCGCCGGGTGTGGGAAGACGGCCTCGCCCCGGCGACGCGCAACACGACGCCGATCGGGCATGACCGGAAAGAACGAGGGAGGGAGAAGAACCGCGGGCGGGCCGCGGTGGCTACGTCAGGGCGTCAAACGCCGGACGCGGGGCCGAAACTCAGGCCAGTCGACAACAACAACACGCGCAATCCACCGAACCGTGCGGCATGGCCGCAAGCGTCATCGGGGAGGTCTTTGCGCTGTGGTTGAGTGCGTTCACTGGTGAGTAGATCGCYTGGCAGAGGGCTTGGAGGGTTATTTGTTGCACTGCGTCGCACGTTTGTCAACTGCGCTGAATGGCCGTCCATTCGCCCCATGGCCGCTTCCGCTCGCCATTAATGCGATCATTCGTCCGCAGACCCACAGGCCAATCCCCATGAATTCCTACGACGACGAATCCTACGAAGAACGCGACTACGACGATGACGACAGCGAGGACACGGTCGAAAAACACGTCTGGCAGCTGCTTCTGATGATCAACCCCGGCGACGAAGAAGCCGCCAAGAAGCAGTTCAGCGACTATCGCAACGAAGTCGAGGACCAGGGCGACGACGATCCCATTCGCCTGGTCGGCCAGGTAACGGACTGGCGCGCCAGCTTCGAAGTGGATGCGGATGACACCCGCGCGCTGGTCGAAGCGCTCCAGGAGCTGGTGTCACGCTTCCACGACGTCAGCATGGACTGGGACGGCGACCCGGACGACGACGAGTATCACGAGGACATCGACGCCGCTGAAATCTTCAACCGCGCCTACGATCAGCTCAAGCCGCACGGCTACACCCTGTGGTCGCGCGAGGCGGACGACGATGTTTCCGCCGGCTGGATCACCTCCTCGAGCGACGACGAGTCGATGCTGGTCGTCGCCACGGCACTGCACATCAACCTTCGTCGCGGCGACCAGATGAGCTGACCCGCCACGTGGCGATTACACGGTGAGCACCGTCTTGCCGCGCTTCGCCCGCGAGTCCGCTTCGAGAAACGCCTGCCGTGCTTCGTCGAGACGGTAGGCGCGATCCACCTGCACGACGATGCGTCCGTCCGCGACCCAGCGCACGATCTCCGCGAGCTGCGCGGGATCGGGCTTGACGATGAACCAGAAGGCTTCGATGCCGAGCTTTTGCGCCCGTTCCGGCGACGGCGCATCCTCGGCTTCGCCCGAGATGGTGACCAGACGCGCACCTGGCTTGACGTACTGCCAGCTACGCTCGAGCAGGTCGTGACCCACGGTGTCAAAGACGACATCGACCGGGCCTGCGACGTTTTCGAAACGCTCTGTCGTCGTATCGATCGTCACGTCCGCACCCAGTTCACGGCACAGGCCGGTGGCTTCGCTGCCGCGCGCGGTGGCGATCACACGTGCCCCGATGCCCTTGGCAATCTGGATGGCGAACGTGCCGACCGCGCCGGCACCGCCATGGATCAGGACGGTCTCGCCCGCTTTCAACTTTGCAAAATCGAACAGCGCCTGCCAGGCCGTGAGCGCACCAATCGGCAGGGTCGCGGCCTCGACGGCGGAGAGCGCATCGGGCAGCTGTGTGATCTCGCCCGGCAGGACGCTCGCCTGCTCCGCTGCCGCGCCGTTACGCCAGAAGTCGATGAGTCCGACGACGCGGTCGCCGACCGAGAAACCCTTCGTCGCACGACCGACGTGAGCGATGTGACYGGCGAACTCGTGCCCGACGATCACCGGTAGTGGGCGCTTCGAACCATCCGGTAGCGCCATGGTGCCGTTGGTCACCCAGTGGGGTTCACCGAAGGTCAGGCCCACGGCGTCCACGTTGACCAGGAGCCGATCGTCGGCGTGTGCGGGAGCCTCCGTGTCACCCACGCAAATCGAGAGGTCGCCACCTGCCGCATCGGAAATCCATGCCGCCTTCACAGCGTCAATCCCTTGCCGGTACCGTTAACAACAACTCGCATGGCGACTACCTCGCTGGTTGATGGCAAGAGGGTTTCATGCCAGCGGGCCGCGAGCTTGTACGCCCCTGCCGTGGCGGTCAGCCCCTGAGACGTTCGCGGAGAAGGTCGATGAACGCCCGCACCTTTACCGAAGGCTGGCGCCCAGGATAGACCGCATGGACG
>NZ_JBFUJE010000021.1:0-23749 GCF_056401535.1 Luteibacter sp. P4_E6
GTTCGCGCCCTACGGCCAGCCGCAGCTGTCCGTGGCACCGGTCAGCTTGAACAACATCGAATCCATCGATGTCGTTCGCGGTGGCGGCGCCGTACGTTATGGGCCGCAGAACGTCGGCGGCATCATCAACTTCAATACGCGCGCCATCCCGACCACCCCCGACCTCAGCGGTGACGTCACCGTTCGCGAAAACGCCTACGGCAAGGGTGGCGGCAGCAACCAGCAGTACAGCACCTTCCTCGGTGCCACGATGAATAACGGGCTGGGACTCGCCCTGCTCTACTCCGGCATGACGGGCACGGACTGGCGTCGCGGCAGCGATGAGAAGGTCAACGACGTTGCCCTGAAGTTCCGTTATCCGGTGAGCCCGACCGCCGAGGTGTACGGCAAGCTCTCCTACTACGACGTGAAGTCGCGCACACCCGGCGGCCTGACCGTCGCCCAGTACGACGCCGACCCGTTCCAGAACACACGCCCCACCGACTTCTGGACGGGCCACCGTAAGGCCGCGGACGTTGGCTACATCAACACGTTGTCCGACGACAGCGAAGTCGAGGTGCGCGTGTACGATAACGAGAGCTATCGCAGCAGCACCCTTATCAACACGACGGGCACCCAGCTGGCCGTCCAGCCCCGCAACTACAAAGTGTTCGGCATCGAACCGCGCTACACCCAGCGCTTCGATCTGGGGCCGACGACCAACGACGTGACGGTGGGCTACCGTTACCTTCGCGAGCGCGGCGACGACGGCAGCTACAACCTCAGCACGGCCACCGGCAAGCTCACTGCACCCACCCGCTTCGATAATTCCACGGATGCCAACGCGGCCTATATCGACGACCGTATCGCCATCGGCAAGTGGCGCATCACGCCGGGCGTCCGCTTCGAGCACATCGATTCCGACCGTGTCGACACGACGCTGGGCCAGCAGTACAGCAGCTTGAACAACAAGCCGTTGCCGTCGCTCAACATCTCGTACCTGCTTACGCGCGACCTGACGCTGTTCACCGACTACGGCACTTCATTCGGTCCGGTGCAGAACATCCAGCTCAATTCGCAGTCCGCGACCAACCCGTTGAAGCCGGAACTCGCGCGCACCGCCGAACTGGGTGCGCGCTGGCAGGGACCGCAGCTGCACGCGGAACTGACCGTGTTCAAGATGCGCTTCGACAACCAGATCCTGCAGGTGCCGGGCGTCCAGCCGCCGACCTTCCAGAACATCGGCGCGACCAACCACAAGGGCCTGGAGTCGGCGATCGACTATCAGTTCGCGGAGCAGTCGGCACTGCACGGCCTCGACCTGTACGCGAACTTCACCTATACGAAGGCGATCCAGGAATCGGGCACCACCGCAGGCCTCGATGTACCGTTTTACTCCCGTCGCACCGACACCGCGGGCGCGAAGTACCAGGTAGGTCTATGGACCTTCAACCTGTCCAGCACTCACCAGAGCGGTCAGTTCGCCGATACGGCCAACACCGTCCAGGAGACGCCGGATGCGCGCGTCGGTCGTATCCCGGGCTTCCGCCTGTGGAATGCGCAGGTGAGCTGGCAGATTCCGGCATGGAAAGGCAGCAGCATCGATGCCGGCGTGAACAACCTGGCCGACAAGCGTTTCTATACGCGCAATGTCGACGGCAACGCCGGACGCATGGTCGGCGCGCCGCGGACGACGTACGTGCAGTTCCGCGTGGCTATTTAACAGGAACGAACTCAGGGATTTCGGTACTTCGGTCCTTGAGGCAGGCCGCGCACGTCGTGGAGTCAAGTTCGACTTTCACGTAGTGCGTCTTGTCGACGCCAGGGCCCTCACCCTGGCGTCGATAGGTTTCATCAGCCCTCTCCAGCTGATGCGACGCCACGGCGGCGCGACCACCATCGAAGATGCTGGCCAGTTGATCGGGCGTCAGGTCGGGAATGCCGATATCCACCTCGACGGTCTTGAAGCAATCGTGCGCGCTCTGGTCCGTGCAGCGGACCGAATACGTAACCATGCGGAGTCTCCGTGGCGTGGCGGGGACGTCCGACTTTAAGCCCGCACCGGTTACCGTCGCTATCTACCAAGAGCCATAGTTACCGCGCTTGCAGAAGGCCCTCGGCGAGATGCCGGAAGGCGTCGACGGCGACTCGGTACACCGCCGTATCCCATCTGGACGGCGGTCGGGGTGAACTGGCTTACCCACCGAAGCAGCGCTGCCTTAGGAGCGCAGCTTCGCGCGCATCCCCAATGCGTCCACCGGACCCACGATGGCCGATACCGATGGGTTGTCCAGTAACGCGACGAGCATCGCCTTAGCCTCGCTGTCACTCCCTCGCGATACCCGTTCGACCAACTCGGCAAGCTTCAACGTGCTCACAGGCGCCGCCTGGGCAACCGGGGCCGGCGCTGCTCTGCGTGGAACGACCTTTGCGGTGGGCGCCGTAGCAGCCGCACCTGGCTGCTGCGTATGCGCCTGCGAGGTCGTGGGCTCGACGGTCAGCACCAACAGGTGGCGGTGGACGGTGCCAATGCCGAGCGAGCCGTTCAGCTGGAAATCGACCTCGAGCACCTCGAGCGAATTCTCGCGGCGGCCCACCGTCTGGGTGATCACGTCGCCAACGGACACCTGGGGCTCCGAGGCGCAGGGGAGGCTCACCAGGCCGTCCCTGGCATCCACACGCGCCTTGAAGACCGTCCCGTCGATGGTCACGCGGTCGGGYCACGCCGTTTTGGCATCCATGGGGTCGGCCTTGCAAAGAAAACCATGTTGCCACGGAACATGGCGGCGCATCTGCGACAATAGGGCTGCCCCAACGTCCAACTGGCCCCTCGCGATGAAGAAACCCAAGTCCGCCGCCCCTGCGGTGACGTCCCTGCACCCACGCAATCGCCACACCGGGCGCTATGACTTTGCCGAGCTCTCGCGGCAGTTGCCCTTGCTCGCGGCCTATGTCGGCGACAACGGCCACGGTGAGGACAGCATCGATTTCTCGGATCCGCACGCCGTTCGGGCGCTGAACCGGGCGCTGTTGAAGTCCCAGTACGGCATCGCTCATTGGGACATCCCACCGGACTATCTGGTGCCACCCATCCCGGGCCGCGCCGACTACGTGCACGGCGTGGCGGATCTGCTGGCCAGTTCCAACGGGGGTCAGATTCCCACCGGGGCCGGCGTTCGCGCGCTGGACATCGGCACGGGTGCGAACCTGATCTACCCGCTCATCGGCAACCGCGAATATGGTTGGCGGTTTACCGCCTCCGAAGTGGACACACACGCGCTGCGTGCCGCCAAAGGCATCGTCGATGGTAACCCGGGCCTCGGAGACGGGATCTTCCTGCGCCGCCAGGAGAACCCGATCCACGTCTTCGAGCAGTTATTACGCCCCGAAGATCGCTTCGACGTCAGCATGTGCAACCCGCCGTTCCATGCCTCCGCCCGCGAAGCCGCGGCAGGCAACATCCGCAAGACACGCAACCTGGACAAGAACGCGCCCCCGCGAACCACCAACCTCAACTTCGGTGGCCAGGGTCGCGAGCTGTGGTGCCAGGGCGGTGAGGAACGTTTCATCCGCACGATGATCACCGAAAGCACAAGTTACTCGCGCACGGTGCTCTGGTTCACCACGCTGGTCGCGCGGAGCGAACACCTCAATGAGATCTACCGCGCGCTCACCCACGCGAAGGCGCTCGACGTGCGCACGGTCAACATGGCCCAGGGCAACAAGCAGAGCCGCTTCGTCGCCTGGACCTTCCAGGATGAAGCCTCGCACCGTGCCTGGAACCTCGAGCGTGAGAAAAAACGGACCGCCGGTTACTGAGTACGTCAGCCGGCCACCGATTACCTTTTCAAATCCGTAACTTATCGCCGGTTTCGATAGGCTCAGCCTCTTGTCACGATAACTTCAATCAATTTCTGCAATCTCTGGCCTGCCCGTATAGTCGGCTCTATGCGTTCATAGGCAATGCCGGATTGCGACCCTTCGCGCCGGCCCACCCCAGGAGAAGCGCGAATGACGAACGAAGCGAAGTGCCCGTTCAATCACACCGCCGGCGGCGGTACGACGAACAAGGATTGGTGGCCCAAACAGCTACGCGTGGATCTGCTCAACCAGCACTCTTCCCGATCCAACCCGATGGACCCTGACTTCAACTACGCCGAGGCATTCAAGAAACTCGACCTGGCGGCAGTGAAGAAAGATCTCCTGGCCGTCATGACCGACTCGCAGGATTGGTGGCCTGCCGACTTCGGCCACTATGGCGGACTCTTCATTCGGATGGCCTGGCATAGCGCCGGCACCTATCGCATCGGCGATGGCCGTGGCGGCGGTGGCCGCGGTCAGCAGCGTTTCGCCCCGTTGAACAGCTGGCCCGATAACGTCAGCCTGGATAAGGCACGTCGCCTGATCTGGCCGGTCAAGCAGAAATACGGCCGCAGCATCTCCTGGGCCGATCTCATCATCCTCACCGGCAATGTCGCCCTGGAAAGCATGGGCTTCAAGACGTTCGGCTTCGCCGGCGGCCGCGAAGACACCTGGGAACCGGACCAGGACGTCTACTGGGGTACGGAAACGGAGTGGCTTGGCGGCGACCACCGCTACGGCAAAGGCAAGACCCAGGGCAACGAGCACGACGCCGGCGCGCACGAGGAAGGCGTGATCACGGCCGAGGCCGAGCTGCACGGTATCGAAGAGGATCGCACCGAAGACGGGCGCCTCCTCGAGAACCCGCTGGCCGCGGTGCAGATGGGCCTGATCTACGTCAATCCGGAAGGTCCCGAAGGCAATCCCGATCCCATCGCATCGGCCATCGACATCCGCGAGACGTTCGGCCGCATGGCCATGAACGACGAAGAGACGGTGGCCCTGATCGCCGGCGGCCACACCTTCGGCAAGACGCATGGCGCGGGCGATGCCAAACACGTGTTGAATGAGCCGGAGACCGGTGGTCTCGAAGACCAGGGCTTTGGCTGGAAGAACACGTATGGCAGCGGCAAGGGTGCCGACACGATCACCAGCGGCCTGGAAGTCACCTGGACCCAGACCCCGACGAAGTGGAGCAACCAGTTCTTCGAGAACCTGTTCGGTCACGAATGGGAACTGACCAAGAGCCCGGCGGGTGCGAACCAGTGGGTCGCCAAGGACGCCGAGGAAACCATTCCCGACGCCTACGATGCCTCGAAGCGACACCGCCCCACCATGCTCACGACGGATCTGGCGCTCCGCCTCGATCCCGCCTATGAGAAGATTTCACGGCGCTTCCTCGAGCATCCGGACCAGTTTGCCGACGCCTTCGCACGTGCCTGGTACAAGCTGACCCACCGTGACATGGGACCGCGTGCACGCTATCTCGGCCCGGAAGTACCGCAGGAAGAGCTCCTCTGGCAGGATCCCATCCCCGCCGTGGACCATGCGCTGGTCACCGACAGCGACGTTGCCTCGCTCAAGGCGAAGATCCTCGCGTCAGGCCTTACCATTTCAGAGCTCGTCTCCACGGCATGGGCTTCGGCATCCACCTTCCGCGGGTCGGACAAACGCGGTGGCGCCAACGGTGCACGCATCCGCCTGGCACCGCAGAAGGATTGGAAGGTCAATCAGCCCGCGCAGTTGTCGAAGGTACTGGCGAAGCTGGAAAGCATCCGCTCCGAGTTCAGCACGGGCGGCAAGAAGATCTCCCTTGCCGACCTGATCGTGCTGGCCGGTAGCGCCGCCGTCGAGCAGGCGGCGAAAGATGGCGGGCAAGCGGTCGCGGTTCCTTTTGCCCCCGGCCGTACCGACGCCTCGCAGGAACAGACGGATGTCGAGTCGTTCAGCTCGCTCGAGCCGGTCGCCGATGGCTTCCGCAACTTCCTCAAGGGCAAGTACAGCGTGCCCGCTACGGCGTTGCTGATCGACAAGGCGCAGCTGTTGACCCTTACCGCATCGGAGATGACCGTGCTCATCGGCGGCCTTCGTGTGATCGGCGCGAACGTCGAAGGCGCCTCGCATGGTGTCTTCACCGATCGTCCCGGCAAGCTGACGAACGACTTCTTCCGCAACCTGCTCGACATGCGCACGGAGTGGAAGCAGACCTCGCGCGACACGTTCGAAGGTAGCGAGCGCGGCAAGGGCACCCACAAGTGGACAGCCACGAGTGTCGACCTGGTCTTCGGTTCGCATGCCGTGCTGCGTGCCCACGCCGAGGTGTACGGTAGCTCGGATGCCAACGAGAAGTTCGTCAAGGACTTCGTCGCGGCCTGGACGAAGGTGATGAATCTGGATCGTTACGATCTGAAGAAGTAACGACACCGTAAGGCAGAAGCGCCCGCCCCGGTCTCGTACCCGGGCGGGCTTTTTTGTGGGAGCCAGCTATGCCGGCGATGGTGTTACCGCGACCTGGCTATCGCCGCTGAAAGCGGCTCCCACATGGTCTGTTTGACGCCCTGGCAACCTTTCCACCGTCGGCAGGAACAAATGCTGCTCGCTTTCGACAAGCCATCCTGTCAACCCCGACGGATGGTACGTGGCGAATCATCAGAGGAATACCCGCATGCACGAATACATCACGATCACGTCGGACGCAGGCGACTTCGGAGCGTACGTTTCCTATCCCGAGGCAGAAAAGGCGCCGTCGGTGGTCGTGCTTCACGAAGTCTTCGGCGTCAACGAGGACGTTCGCCAGACTTGCGACGCCCTCGCCGCACAGGGCTTCCTTGCCGTGGCACCGGACCTGTTCTGGCGTCAGCAGCCGGGCGTCGATCTGAGTGTCACGTCCGAGGCTGACTGGAAAGCCGGACTGGCGCTGTACATGGCCTACAACCGCGACGAAGGCGTAGCCGACGTGATCGCCACCATCGCGGCCGCCGGCAAACTCAAGGGCGCGACCGGCAAGGTTGCCGTGATGGGTTACTGCCTCGGTGGCCTGATGACCTTCCTGACCGCCGCACGAAGCAAGGTCGACGCTGCTGTCGCCTTTCACGGCGGCGACACGGAAAGCTATCTCAACGAGGCGGGTTCGATCACCGCGCCCTTCATCATGCATCTCGCCGAGGAAGACGAGTACATCTCGAAAACCGCGCAGGCGGATATCAAGAAGGCACTCGCCGGCAAACCCAACGTCACCATCTACAGCTACCCCGGCTGCAACCACGCGTTCTCGCGCCATGGTGGCGCTCACTATGACGCGGCCGCCGCCAAGCTGGCCAACGATCGCACCTGGGCCTTCCTGAAAGAAAAGCTCGCCTGAGGCAACCCCCGCTCCCGTGTAGGAGCCGATTCATCGGCGAACCCCAGATCGCCGACAAAATCGCCGATAAATCGGCTCCTACCGGGTACGGATCAGTCCAGACATTCAGGGCCATCGTCGGCCGGCCCTGCCTTGCGCGAACCTGACGATACTGTAATCGCGGTTCCCCGCCGCACTCCGTATGATTCAGCTCATACAACGCGGGAACCGTCATGCGTCTGCTTGTGATCGAAGATGAAAAGAAAGCCGGCGAGTACCTGAAGAAGGGCCTCGAAGAATCAGGCTTTACCGTGGACATTGCGTCCAACGGTGTCGACGGTCTGCACCTGGCCCTCGAGGAGGACTATGCACTGGTCGTGCTCGACGTGATGCTGCCGGGCATGGACGGTTGGGCGGTCCTCAAGAACCTTCGGGTCAAGAAAGATACCCCTGTCCTGTTCCTGACGGCCATCGACGAGATCGAGGAGCGGGTAAAAGGCCTTGAACTCGGCGGCGACGACTACCTGGTCAAGCCGTTCGCGTTTGTCGAGCTGTTGGCGCGCATACGCACCCTGCTCCGCCGCGGACCACCACGCGACATCGATCACATGCATATCGGTGACCTGGAGATCGATGCCGTGCGTCGGCGTGTCCGTCGTGGTGGGCAGCGCGTCGATCTCACCCCGCGAGAATTCTCGCTGTTGCAGCTGCTGGGTCGTCGCCGCGGCGAAGTGCTCAGTCGCACGCAGATCGCGTCCTACGTATGGGACATGAATTTCGACAGTGACACCAATGTCGTCGAAGTCGCCATTCGCCGGCTGCGCGCAAAGGTCGACGACGGCCATGACGTGAAGTTGATCCATACGGTTCGCGGCATGGGTTACGTGCTCGACGTGGAAGCGGAGGACGGCTGATGCTTCGCCTGTCACTGAAAGCCCGCCTCACCGGCACCTTCGTGGTCATCACGGTGGTCTGTTTCACCGTGGTGGGCGTGCTGCTGATGAACGCGGTGTACCGGCGCATCTACCAGCAGGATGAGATCAACCTCGTCCTGTCCGCGCGGCACCTGCGCCGGTTCATCGGCGAGCTCGATTCGACCGACGATCTCGTCGCGCACCAGGCACGGCTGACCTGGAGCGTGCTCGGCGATACCGAGAACGCGCTGCGCATCACGGACAAGGACGGTAAGGTTCTCGTCGACCACGACCTCTCCCACTTCACGGTGCAGGCACAGGCCGTCGCGCCGGCCGACCAGCGCCTTACAGTGACCGATATCCGCTCCTGGAACGACGGCGACGGGGAAATTCGTGGCGTATCCACCCTGGCGGCGCTGAAGGACGGGAGCATGGTTACGGTGACGGTGGCCCGTTCCATGGCGGACCGGTCCGTCCTGCTCCTGCGTTACCGGTGGGACACCGTGATAGCCCTCTTGCTGGGCACACTGGCAGCCACCGTACTCAGTTACCTGCTGATCCACCGCGCCCTGCGTCCGCTACGCGCCATGACAGCGAGCGCCTCATCGGTCACCGCCCACCGCCTGAGTACGCGGCTTTCCGCGGAGAACACCCCGGCGGAGCTACATGCGCTGGCACACGCGCTCAATGAAATGCTCACGCGCCTGGAGGAAGGCTTCGACCGCCTCTGGCAGTTCACGGTGGACCTGGCGCATGACCTGCGCACACCGGTCGCCATCCTCCGTGGCAGCAACGAAGTCGCGCTGAGCCGTCCGCGCAGCGTGGCCGAGTATCAATCGCTTCTCGGTTCGAATATCGAGGAGTGCGACCGGGTAAGCCAGCGCATCGAGAGCATGCTGTTCATCGCACGTGCCGAGAATCCCCAGTTCGCCTTGCAGCGTCTCGTTATCGACACCAACGAAGAACTGCATCTGCTTGCCGACTATTACGAAGGCATCGCCTCGGACGCCGGCGTCGTGGTTCGGATCGATGCGCACGCCACCGTCTACGCCGACCGTGACCTCTTCCGTCGCGCTGTGAGCAACCTGCTATCGAACGCCCTTCGTTACACGCCGTCCGGTGCGACACTTTCGCTGATCGCGACGACGACCGAGACCGGCGTGAGCGTATCGGTGGAGAATCCGGGGCCGGGCATCGCGCCCGATCATCTCGAAAAGGTTTTCGACCGCTTCTACCGCGTGGATCGGTCGCGCACCGACTCCAACATGTCTACCGGCCTGGGGCTGTCGATCGTCAAGAGCATCATGGATCTGCATGGCGGCGATGTGCTGGCAACGAGTGAACTCGAAGGCCTCACCCGGTTCACGCTGCGCTTTCCCCGGGTCACGATCCCCGACTAGCCAGCCATGCACGCACGCCATCGAGCGACCTGAATTCGTCGACACTGCGCGCGGCAACACCGGGGTACGTGGCGGAGACCATGTCGGCGAGCGCCCTGCCTGGACCGAGTTCCAGGAACACGTCGGCGCCCGCTTCGACGCATGCATCCAGGCAAGCCTTCCATTRCACCGGCTGCGAGATTTGCCGTGCCAGCTTGTCCAGCCCTTGCGAGACCTCGAGCACCGGTGCCCCGTCGATGCCGCTGAACAGGCGCGTGCCGTAGGACACCGCGCGGCCCACGGCGACGCTGGCCAGTCGCTGCCGAAAGCTTGCGCTGGCTTCCGTCATGAAGCGGGTATGGGAGGCGATGCCAACCCTCACCGGCACCACGCGCGACGCGCCCTTCTGCCGCGCGTCTGCCGCGATAGCGTCGAGCGCCGACGCAAGGCCCGCCAGCACATAGGCGTCGCCCGGATTGACGATGGCAAGGGCAGCCTCGCGTTGGTCGACCAAGGCGTCGACGACCGACCGGTCCAGCCCACGCACGAACAGCATGCCCTGCTCGCCCTCACGCGCCCGGTCCATGGCGTCGGCGCGGGCGTCGATGAGCTCGAGGACTTCGTTGGACGTCAACAGGCCAGCTACACCCCGCGCCGCCACTTCGCCAACGCTATAACCGGCGATGCAACGTTCCGGAGGAAGGTCACGCGCTAACGCTGCCGCGACCGTCAACGCCTGGATCGCGCATAGCCGCTGCGCGTGACGGTTCTCGCGAAAAGCTTCCTCGCTGGCCGTCTTCACCCAGCGACGAGGGTCTTCTCCAAACAAGGTCGCGCCCATCGCGAAGATATCCGACGCTTCGGCTGCGTCTTTCGTCAGCTCGAACATCCCGGCATGCTGACCGCCCTGTCCCGAGCAAAGTAGGGCTATACGCATAGAACCTCTCTTAGTCGCATAGCCCTGCCCCGTCGAGGTCCGCCGCGAAGAGGGTCATCGCGAGCAGGTCCGCGGCACCGCCGGGGCTGAGGTTCCGGTCGACGAAAGCGTGATGAATCTCCTCGGCACGGGCACGCCAGTCGTCCTGGCCAATCCCGCCYCGATCGAGAAAGGATGCCGCTTGCTCACGGGCGAACCGCAGCCCTTCGCTGCCACCGCGATGCAGCAGGTTCGTATCTTCGAGCGCGGCAATCAGGACGAAACAGACCTGCACCCTCGCCGCCTCGTCGTCGCCCTGCGCCAGGATGTTTGCCGCGACCCATGCGGGCATGGCGATATCGTAGACGGTCGGAAAGCCCATCGCCGCTTCCCGCCTTGCGCCGCCGGCCCCATAGCGGCGCCCGGCCACTTCGCCGTGGCTGGACGACAGGCGCGGACCGCCCAGGATGTCGTTACCCCAACGCAACGCAACGCTGTCACCCAGCGATAGCCCAGCCGCCACATGGCCGGCCGCACGCAGTCCCGCGGCCGCACACAGCAAGCCCATGCCGAAGATGGCGCCGCGGTGCGTGTTGACGCCGCCGGTGGCATGAAGCATCGCTACTTCCGCACGGAGGCCGATTTTCCGCAGCGCCGGCATGTTGTCATTCCGGATACCCGCTTCGACGAGTTCGGCGAGAAAGGGTGCGATTGCCGCTGCGCTGCGATTGAACGTCGCGGCGTCCATGTCCGAATGACTGCCCGTGTCCACGTGGCTGACGAGCCCGGGCTTGGGCCAGGTGTGAACCTCCTGACAAAGCGCTCGTCGGGCTTGCTCGGCGACCCGCGTGGCGAATGAGGCGGCGGAGAGGCTTGTCGTCGCAGGAACCATGGACAGATTGGGCTGGGTGCTCATGCGAAGGCTCCGAGGAAAGCATGTTGCGTGACAAGCACGACGTCGCTCGCTGTCTTCAAGGCGATCTCGCCACCGGCATGTAGCTCTCGCCAATTGGCACCCGCGCCATCCGCGCGCAGTACTTCGCCGTCGATGCGCACGGGAGCGCGCGCATCGAGCGCGGCGAGTTCGTCAAGGAAACCGCCGATGCGATGTCGGCGAGGCACCGTCCATGCGAGGTCCACGTCGGACCCCGGCGCAACGTAGTTCAAACCGGTCAGCCATTGCCACGCGAGGCTGCCGAACACGCGGGCGTCCACGTCGTAACGAAGGGCAAGCGCGATCAGTTCGCGCAGACAGGGCTTCCAGGCCTCCGGCGCCGTGTCGAACACATCGGGCAAGGCGGGCAGCGGCATGAGTGCTTCGATATCGTCGCTGTTGATCTGCAGCGCGATACGGCGCTTGCCCGCCCACGGGGGCAAGGGCAATCCCAAGGGGATCCCGTCGCCTTCTCCCGGAAGCGGCCGCCGTACGACGAGTGGCCAAGCGTTCCGAGCCCATTCCCGCAGGAGGGGCTCGCCGGCGAGATCGGCACGCACGCTCAACACGCGGTCCCAGGCAGCGGGAACCACCGTGACGAGTTGATGCCGCCTCAGCGGCGTATCAAACGGATGCGAGGGCGAGTTCACGAACGCGCTCCGCAATATCGGCCGCCTTGGGACGTCCTTGCCGCTGCTTACCGAGCTGGTCACGGGTATCCACCTGCATTGCAGCGCCATCGACCGCGGTCAGTACCGCTTCGAGTTGGTCGGCCAGCGAGCGCGTCGGATCCAGCACCGCTGCCACGCCGCCGGTCTGCGCGAGGTTATCCAGCCCCGGTGCGAAGACCGGTGTCGATTTCGCCTTCTCCTGCAGGACCTCGATCGGCAGCTTGGTCACGCGCGACATCGAAGGCAGGTCCATGACGGCCGGTTCGGCACCCGGCAGCGCCAGCAGCACGCGGGTTGCCAGGGCTGTTGCAATGAAGGCGCCCGCCGCGGTGTGACCGTAGAGCAAACCGATCGTCGGATGGCCGTGCGCATCCGCGTGGATGAGACACTTCGCCAGGTGCGCCAGGTACTCGCTGAGGCCGAGCATCTCGTCGCGCTTGCTCATGCGCTGGCTGTCGCTGTCGACGAGAACCAGGATCGGATCGTTGCTCCCGCTCGTGGTCACGTCCAGCACGTGACGCGCGAGTCGTGCCGCTTCGTCGATGCCGACCGGCAAGCGCCCGTCCACGCCGATCACGGCCAGTTGGCTACCCGAGGGTAGCGTCCCCCGGCCGGAGGCAAGACCGCCTTGGACAATCACCTCATGCCCGCCGGGAAACAGCGAGGCGAGGATCTCAGCGAGCAACATGACGTGTCTCCTTCAGCCCGTCGGCAAGGGCCACAAAGTCTTCGAAAGCCATTCCCGGAAGGGATTGCGGATCCGTTGCGCCCATGGACCGCCAGATGTCGATCGCATCCGCACAGGCGCCGAAGCGCTCGATGCGCTGCTCGAGACGCACTTGCTCGGCCTGCAGTGTGTCCAGGTCCAGCGCAGCGGCATGTTCGATGACATAGCGTGCCGCGTCGCGAAAGCTGGCCACGGTGTCGTCGGCGAAGACGTCGGCGCCACCGATCAGGTAACGCTGCTTACCACCCATGGTGCGCCAGACCAGCGCGCGGTCCTTCGAGTCGAATTCCTCGACGCCACGGTTGGTCTCGATGACCTCGGGTCCCGACACGCTGATACGCCCCTGCTCGGAGACGGCGAGCGCGGAGCAGCTGCCCGCGGTGAGACCACCGCCGCCGTAGCAGCCAGCACGCCCACCGACCAGGCCGACCACCGGCACGCCGGCAAGACGCGCTTCCACCACGGCGCGCATGATCTCGGCGATAGCCAGCTCACCGGCATTGGCTTCCTGGAGTCGCACTCCGCCGGTATCGAACAGGATCACGACAGGGATGGAGCCGATGTCGCGAGCTGCGCGAAGCAGCCCCGTCAACTTGGCACCATGTACCTCACCGAACGCGCCCCCCATGAAGCGACCTTCCTGTGCGGCGATAAACACCGGCTTCCCATCGAGCAGACCGCGCCCGACGATCATGCCGTCGTCGAACTGCTCGGGCAGGTCGAACAGCGACAGGTGCGGACTCGTCTCGCGCTGCTCCGGGCCGATGAATTCGACGAAGCTGTCCTGGTCGAGCATCTCCTTGACGCGCTGGCGGGCACTCGCCTCGAACCAGCTGGGGCTGCTCATGAGCGCTCTCCCTCGATGGCACGCACGGCCTGGGCGAGGCGCAAGGCAACCAYGTCGGGACGTGCGCCGCCATCGTTGATCGAGAGCTTCAGGCCACCCGGCGAACTGCGGCCGACGAAATCCACGACCACGGCGCTCCAGACATCGCCGAAGCCCTCGACGGGAGTGCGAATGTCTACCTCGCATTCGCCATCGGGGAGGCTGCGCTCGACCAGGACTTCCAGGTTCCCGGATGCCACGACGCCAACGATTGCCTGATCACGTGTGCCTTTCGCACGAAGCGCGGTAACGTGCCGATACGTAAGCTTTTCCACGACTTTCTCCTTACCAGTTTCTGAACCGGGACGGCGGCGCGTACAGGCCACCGGACCAGCGCACGAGATCTTTGATGGAGCTGGCGGCCAGCATCCGGCGATCGGCATCCAGTGGATCGATGCCAAGGTCTTCAGGGCGACGAATGACACCGCGCTCGCGTAGACGTTGCACCATCTTCGCGTCCCTGCCCCGACCGATGGCCGTGTACCCGGCGACGCCACGAATGGCTTGCTCGCGCTCGTCGTTGTCGCGGCAGAGCAGCAGGTTGGCGATGCCCTCCTCGGTCACGATGTGGGTCACGTCGTCGCCGTAGACCATCACCGGCGCGAGATCCAGGTCGAGCTTGCGGGCGAGTTCGATGGCGTCGAGATGCTCCACGAACAGGGGAACGTTCTTGTCGCCGAAGGTCTCGCCGATCTGCACGACCAGCTTGCGACCGCGGCGCATCAGGGCCGGGCTGTCCGGATCGGCTTCCTTGCCGGCGCGCAGCCAGGGCTCACTCGGGTGACGACGTCCGCGGGCATCGCTGCCCATGTTCGGGGCGCCGCCGAAGCCGGCCACCCGGTCGGTCGTCACGGTGGACGAATTTCCCTGGAGGTCGATCTGCAGGGTCGAGCCGATGAACATGTCGCAGGCATAGAGGCCGGCCACCTGTGAGAACGCGCGATTGGACCGCAGCGATCCATCGGGGCCCGTGAAATAGACGTCCGAACGGGCACGAATGTAGTCGTCCATACCCACTTCGGAGCCAAAGCTGTGGATCTGCTTGACCCAGCCCGATTCGATGGCAGGAATCAACGTGGGATGGGGATTGAGCGCCCAATGGCTTGCCACCTTGCCCTTGAGACCAAGGCGCTCGCCATAGGTCGGCAGCAAGAGTTCGATGGCTGCCGTGTTGAACCCGATGCCGTGATTCAGGCGTTGTACGCCGTACGGCGCATAGATGCCCTTGATCGCCAGCATGGCGGTAAGGATCTGCGTCTCCGTAATGGCGGCAGGATCCCGCGTGAAGAGCGGTTCGACGTAGAACGGCTTGTCGCTTTCGATGACGTAGTTCACCCAGTCACTGGGAATATCGATGCGAGGCAGTTTATCGACCACCTCGTTCACCTGGGCGATGACAATGCCGTCCTTGAACGCGGCCGCCTCGACAATGGCCGGCGTATCTTCGGTATTCGGCCCGGTATACAGGTTGCCTTCGCGATCCGCGCTCACCGCAGCGATCAACGCCACCTGCGGTGTCAGGTCGATAAAGTAGCGGGCGAACAGCTCGAGGTAGGTATGCACCGCGCCCAGCTCGATCTTGCCGCCGAACAGCAGCCTGGCGATGCGCTGCGACTGTGGACCCGAGAACGCGTAGTCCAGCCGTCTGGCAATCCCACGTTCGAAGATATCCAGGTGTTCCGGCAGCACGACACCTGACTGGACCATATGCAGGTCGTGCAGCTTGCCGCTGTCCGCGGCGGCAAGTGCCGCCGCCAGCAGATCGGCCTGCTTCTGGTTGTCGCCTTCGATGCAGACGCGGTCACCCGGCTGGATGACTGCTTCCAGCAGAGCTGTCGCGTCCTTCCTTGCAACGTGCTTGCCCTTGGCATATCTGGCACCGGCCTGCAGCCTCGATGCTCGTGCGATTCTTGCGCTATCCCAGACCGTCATGGTTCTCTCCGGAGACGTTCGATCGCTTACGGAATGGCGTTACGTGCTGCGTCCTCGATCAACGCGGCGACTTCCTTCGGGTGCGATTCGTACACGGAGTGGCTCGCACCCTGGACCTCGATAGTGTGGGCGTGTGCGCGCTTGGCGTACATCCGCTCCAGGTCCGGATTGATGATGCGATCGGCCGTGGCCACCGCATACCAGGTGGGCTTGGTCTTCCAGGCCGGCTGGCCGGCGGGCACCGTGAACACTTCGGCCGCCGTGAGCTCCTGCGCCTGGGCCTCGAATTCCGCCTGGGGCTTGGGCAGGTCGGCGGCGAAGTCGGCGGGATAGAACGCCGGATCGAGATAGGTGAACCCGTCGGCCGTCTTCTTCACCGCCTTGGTCTTGTTCGGGTAAAGCTTGCCGTTGGCGACTTCGGTCTCGCCCTGGTCCAGCGCGTGCGCAGCGATGTAAACCAGCCCAACGACCTTGGGATCGTTGCCGACGTCGGTCACGATCGCGCCACCGTAGCTATGGCCGACGAGGATGGTCGGGCCTTCCTGCAAGTCGACGATGCGCTTTACGGCGGTCACGTCGTCGTTGAACGAGGTAAGGGGGTGCTCGGCGATGGAGACGTGGTAACCGTCTTTGGCGAGGATCTCGTAGACGGGCTTCCAACCACTGCCGTTTACCCACGCGCCATGGACCAGCACGATGTTCTTCACTGGCGTGGCGGCGGCCGCGGGGTCGCTCATGATCGCGGCGCCCAGCAGAAGGCCGGCAGAGAGAAGAAAACCCTTCGTCGTCTTGTTCATCATCGTCGTGCTCTCGGAATGCGGTGCGATTCGACCGTGGAATCATGCTGCGCCCGCGGGGGTTACCGAAGACTGGCCCCCGGATGACAAACTCGTAAGCATTCCGTCGGAGCGTCCAAGCGACGGGCATTGGCTTCAAATTCACCATACGCCCGAGTACGCTGTCCTCATCGCCTCTCCCTGTGAGCCAGCATGTCCGAAGCTTCCGTCGATCCGCTGTTCCAGCCGTTCACCATCAAGGGCGTCCAGCTCAAGAACCGTATCGTCATGGCCCCCATGACCCGGCTCTTTACAGCGAAGGGCGTGCCCGGCGAAGCCAACGCGGCCTACTACCGCCGACGCGCGGAAGCCGACGTGGGCCTGATCATTTCCGAGGGTACGGTCGTCGATCGCCCTGCTTCACGTAATGAACAGAACATCCCTTCGTTCTACGGGGATGCAGCGCTCGATGGCTGGCGTAGCGTCATCGACGGGGTCCATGCGGCCGGTGGGAAGATGGGCCCGCAGATCTGGCATACCGGCGCCACGCGTGGCAGGTATGGCTGGGCGCCTGGTTCGCCAACGGAAAGTCCCTCCGGCCTGAACGGTCCCGGCGATGCGAACGGCAAGGCCATGACCGACGAAGATATCGCCGACACGGTCACGGCGTTTGCCAACGCCGCTGCGCATGCGAAAGCGCTTGGCTTCGACGTGGTCGAGCTGCACGGCGCCCACGGTTACCTCATCGACCAATTCTTCTGGAGTGGTTCGAATGCGCGCACCGACCGGTACGGCGGCGCCACGCTCGCCGAGCGTTCACGTTTCGCCAGCGAGGTCGTGGCAGCGGTTCGCGCCGCGATCGGCCCGGACATGCCGTTGCTACTGCGAGTCAGCCAGTGGAAGCAGCAGGACTATCACGCGCGGCTGGCACACACGCCTGCCGAAATGCAGGCCTGGCTTTCGCCGCTGGTCGCTGCCGGCGTGGACGTGCTCCATTGCTCGCAGCGGCGGTTCTGGGAGCCCGAGTTTGCCGACGTCGATGGCCCCGAGGGTCTCAACTTCGCGGGTTGGGCAAAGAAGCTGACCGGCGCCGCGACGATCGCGGTGGGATCCGTTGGCCTTTCCGGCGACTTCCTCAAGGCATTCGCCGGCGAGAGCTCGTCACCGGTCGGGCTCGACCAGCTGGTGGCGCGCCTGGAGCGCAACGAATTCGATCTGGTCGCTGTCGGTCGTGCGCTGCTCAACGATCCGGACTGGGTATCGAAGGTTCGTACCGGCGACGCCGCCGGCATGAAACCCTTCAGCCCGGCCGCGATGTCCGAGCTGCTCTGACGCGTCAGGCCAGCGTCGTCAGCTCGACGGGCAGTACCGTGTCGCCGCTGATGATCTGGGCCTGGCCGTCCTGGACCATGAACTGGATCTGCATCGTTCGCTGTGTGAGGGCAGCGAGCGCTTCGACCGTGGCCGGCGCGATGTCGATCACCGAAACGTTCTTCGTGCGAGCCACGGCGGCCGAGGTCTTCTTCCACCAAACTTCGGCGCTGCGTCCGCTATATGTGTAGACGATGACGCGGTTGGCGCGGCCCGCTGCACGGCGGATGCGCTGTTCATCGGGCTGGCCGACCTCGATCCACAGGTCCACCTCGCCAGTGAGTTCCTTGCGCCACAGATCCGGCTCGTCCTCGGAGCTGATGCCCTTGCCGAAGGCCAGTGAGTCATCCGCATTCAGGGCGAAAGCCAGCACCCGGACCATCATCCGCTCGTCGGTTTCCGACGGGTGCTGGGCGATGGTGAGGGGGTGCGCCTGGTAATAGTGCCGGTCCATGTCGCTGACCTGCAGATCGGCCTTGAAGACCGTGGATTTGAGTGCCATGGGGCGATTCTACAGGACTCCGTCCCCTTCCCCTCGGCGACCGCCCGCGGGATGATCGGGCCAGGGGTTCCAAAGGGGGGGGGTCGCATGTCGCATCAGGATCAACAGGTCGAACGGCTCACGTTCTTCTCGGACGCCGTTTTCGCCATCGCCATGACCTTGCTGGTCATCGACATCAAGGTGCCGGAGCCGGCCGTGAGCACGGACGAGGCCTGGGTGCAGGCACTGGCCAACCTCATTCCCCACTTTGTCGGCTTCGTCCTGACCTTCTACGTCGTCGGGGCCCTCTGGGCGGCGCATCACCGCACCTTCGGCCGACTCCGCCACTACGATCCGGCCATCGTCTGGCCAAACCTGACCTTGCTCATGCTGGTTGCCTTCATCCCGTTCCCGACGGCGTTGATGAGCACCCACTTCACCGACCGCGTACCCCAGATGTTCTACGCCTTCACCCTGCTGGTAGCGGGCCTGTGCCAGTACCGCTTGGTCAAACGCACGCTCCGGCCGCCGTATCTGTACGACGATGTCACCACGGACGATGTCGCTGTCGCGATCCGCCGCAGCCTGGGCATGCCGTGCATGGCGGCCCTGGCGATCGTCATCGCCATCTGGTGGCCCGGCTTGAGCAATCTGCCGCTCATGGTGACGCCGTTCTTCGTCATGCTCTTGGCACGCATGAAGAAGGCGCCCGCGATCGTGCTGCCCCAGGATCAGCCCTGAGGCGTCACCCCGTGCCGCGAATGGCGGCAAGCAAGGCGTCGCGACCAAACGGCTTCTGCAGCTGCACGGCGATGCCGGCGGAAACCGCCGGCAGCTCGGCATAACCGCTCGCCAGCACCACGCGCAGGCCCGGGCGGCGGTTAGCAAGCTCGGCAGCCAATTCGGATCCGGTCATGCCGGGCATCGCGTGATCCGTCACCACGGCAACGAGTTCGTCGAGCGTTTCCAGCCGTCGAAGTGCTTCATGGCCCGAGGAAGCTCCACGCGCATCGTATCCCGCGTAGTTGAGCATCTCGACGGCCGTGGACAACACGAGCGGGTCGTCGTCGACGACCAGAATCACAGGCAACGGCCCCTGTTCTTCCGCAATGTGCCGGATCGCGCGCTGGGGAACGACGGGGGCGACTTCCTGGAGAGCGCCAGGCACCGACGGCGCGACCGGCAGATAGATCGTGACGGTCGTGCCGGTGCTCTCGCTGCTCTCCAGTTGCAACGCACCACCCAATTGCTGGGCGATCCCGTGAACCATGGACAGGCCCAGGCCGGTGCCTTTGCCAACGCCCTTGGTCGTAAAAAAAGGCTCCGTCGCCCGCGCAAGCGTCGCGGCATCCATGCCGCTGCCGGTGTCGGCGATCGAGAGCTTCACATACCTGCCGGACGGAATAGCAAGGGTTTGCGAGTGGATAACCTCGTCAGTCACGGCACGAATGGTGATCACGCCGCCCTCCGACATCGCGTCACGCGCGTTGACGCAGAGGTTGAGGACGCAGAGCTCCAGCTGGTTGATGTCGCCCATCACCTCGGGCAGTGACAGCGGAAAGCGGACTTCGATCGCGATCGACGGACCCAGCGAGGTTCGAAGGAGATCCGACATGCCCGATATCAGCGTGACCACGTTGACCGGTTCGACGTGCAGCTGCTGCCGGCGCGCAAAGGCGAGCATGCGCTGCGTCAGGGTCACGCCACGTCGCACACCGGTCAATGCGTTGCCCACGAGGCGATTGAGCCGCTCGGGCAGTTCGGCGTGGTCACGCATCAATTCCAGATTGCCCTGCACCGCCATCAGCAGGTTGTTGAAATCGTGCGCGACACCCCCTGTGAGCTGGCCGACTGCCTCGAGCTTCTGCGACTGGAACAACGCTTCGCGGGCTTCTTCCAGTGCAAGGGCGGCCGCACGCCGTTCGGTAACGTCGCGCGTGACCTTCGCAAATCCGATCAGCTCGCCGGCGTCGTCCGTAATACGGTCGATGACCACGTGCGCCCAGAAGCGGCTGCCGTCCTTGCGCTGTCGCCAGCCCTCGGTTTCGATGCGCCCCTCGCGTACCACGGCGGCCAGGTTCGTCATCGGTTCACCGCGGGCAACATCTTCGCGGGTGAAGAAGGCCGAATAGTGACGTCCTATGACCTCGTCGGGCRTGTATCCCTTGATGCGCTCGGCGCCGGAATTCCAGCTCGTCACGTGTCCGCCCGGATCCAGCATGTAGATGGCGTAGTCGGCCACGCCCTGAACCAGCATACGAAACTGCTCCTGGCTCCTCCGCAGTTCTTCCTCGACGCGCTTGCGTTCCGTGCGGTCGCGCATCACCACGCCGAAGCCGAGCGGCCGGTCGTCATCGCGCACCGGGTCAACCAGGATCTGCGCCCAGAACCGCGAGCCGTCCTTGCGAACCAGCCAACCGTCGAGTTCGCTACGTCCTTCGCTGAGTGCCACCTTCAGCAAGGTGTCGGCCACCCCCGCCGCGCTGTCGTCGCCGGAGAAGAGCAAGGAGAACGGTGCGCCGACCATGTCATCGGCGGTGTATCCGGTCGCATGGAAGGCGCCAGCATTCCACGTGGCCACGGTGCCGCCGGGCTGAAGCCAGAAGATCGCGTAGTCAGAGATGCCTTCGACCAGACGGCGGTAAGCGGAATCGTCCATGGTCACGGAAGAGGTGGGGGTATGCATGGTGCGAAGGTACTGCCTCTCGTCTGGCGCCCCGTGAAGGCGCCTTCACATGATGGGTGATCGCCGGTCAGTCTTCCTCGGCATCGACCGGAGCGACATCCATACCGTCGTACGCACCCAGTGCGTGTTCGGCGGCAAACCGGTACAAGGCGTCGTTGCGCTGGTCGAGGCTGTCCGGCGTGTGCACTTCGATTTTCTCGACGTGGAGCATCCACAGGTCCGCAGCGGCTGGCTCGTCCTTGTCGGCCAGGAAGACGTCGACGAAGCGGTAGCCATCCTGTTCGAGGGCGGGCACGACGGCACGAAGTTTTTCAGCCGAGGCGTCGGTGAAGAAGAAACCCCAGATCAGCGGTGCGGACAGGTCCCAGTCGGTGTTGTCGGCGATCTGTTCGAACATCAACTCAAGCTGTTTTTTCTCGATCACGGCGGCGTTTCCTGTAAGAAGCGACGCAGGATACTGCGAAGACGACTTTTTGTATCCGGCTGTACCTGTCGAAGTGTTGGATGCAATCACCCGGCGCGTGGCGACGTTATCGTAAGTTTTTCCAGTGTTTTCAGGAGGGCCAGCGATGTCGGATGAACTCGATCGGAAACGGCGGCATTTTGTCGGTGCCACGGCCCTGGGCATGGCGTTCGCCCCGTTCGGGATGAATGCCATCGCCAGCTCGAAAGCCGGCACGGTTCCAGCGCCGGCCACCGGAACGACACCCCCCGCCGGAGCGACATCGTTCCACAGCCTCAAGCAGGTCAAGGCCGGCGTCCTCGATATCGGTTACGCCGAAGACGGCCCGGCCAGGGGGCCGGTGGTCATTCTCGTCCATGGCTGGCCCTACGACATCTATAGCTTCGTGGATGTCGCCCCGATCCTCGCGGCAGCGGGATACCGGGTGATCGTTCCCTTCCTCCGTGGTTATGGCAGCACGACGTTCCTTTCGGCAGATACCCCGCGCAACGGCCAGCAGGCTGCGATCGCCGCCGACATCCTTGCCTTGATGGATGCCCTCAAGATCAAGAAAGCCACCCTCGGCGGCTTCGACTGGGGCGCCCGCACGGTCAATATCATGGCCGCGCTCTGGCCCGAGCGCTGCAAGGCGATGGTCTCCGTGAGCGGCTACCTCATCGGCAGCCAGGAGGCGAACAAGAAGCCGCTGCCGCCGAAAGCGGAACTGCAGTGGTGGTATCAGTTCTATTTCGCCACCGAGCGGGGGCGCGACGGCTATGCCCAGCACACGCGGGATTTCGTCCGCCTGATCTGGGAACAGGCGTCACCTCAGTGGCACTTCGACGACGCGACATTCGAACGCTCGGCACCTGCCTTCACCAACCCCGACCATGTTGCGGTATCGATCCACAACTATCGCTGGCGCCTTGGCCTTGCGGAGGGTGAGCCGCAGTTCGACGCGCTGGAAGCGAAGCTCGCCACGTTCCCGTCCATCGGCATACCGACGATCACGATGGAAGGCGACGCCAATGGTGCACCGCATCCGGATCCGGCCAATTATGCGAAGAAGTTCACCGGCAAATACGAGCACCGACTGATCACCGGCGGCATCGGGCACAACCTGCCGCAAGAGGCACCGCAGGCGTTCGCCAAAGCGATCATCGACGTCGACAAGGTCTAACGCAGGTCGACTTCGTCCTCGAGCCTCTCCACGGACACAGCCAGCTTGTTATCGCGAAGTGCGAACGCGGAGTGGCCCTGCTCCAGATCGCCCACCGCGACGCGGTCACGCGTGGCGGTGACGTTGGCGTCCGCCTTGCGAACGGCCACGTCGAACACGACAGGCGAGAGGCTCGTCACCCTGACCTTTAGTTCGTCGCGGCTCTCGGCGTCTTCTACGGCCCGACTGCCCTGTTGCGAGGTCGAATAGACGAGGCCTTGCGAGTCCACCACGACAACCATGACGCGGTACGGTTTATCGTCGTACGTTGCCGTGACGACGAAGGTCTTTACGAAGGCCACGGTTTGCGCGGTGTACGGAATCGGTGGAATGAGTTCGTCGGCGACCGGCGCGACGCCACGGGTGAGCGCCGGAATACCCAGGGTCAAGGTGGCCGGCACGCTGGCATGCACGGAAGCAACGGCATGTGCAGCGCCGGGTGGCGCGGCGGCGGATGCCGCCACCGGCAGGGAAACAGCCACCAAGATGAGCATTGCGGCGCGCATGCCCGGTCATCCTCGCGTCAACGTCGACATCCATTAGGCACCGTGTGCGGACCCCGTTCCATCCGTACTTGTACGCATAGCCGGCCAGAACCTTAGAATGGCGACCCCCACCCCCGTTTTTTTCGCCGCCTGCCGCGGTGTCAGGAGTTCTCTTGTCCCATTATTCCGGCCCGCTGCTGACGCTCCCGCTAGCCCAGGCGCTATGGGACGCGCGCGGTGCGGGGGCGCTCGACTGGACGGGATCGATGGATCTGGGGCGCAGCGAAGAACGCGTCGGCCTTCGGGCGGAAGCCTGGGAAAGGCAGGGCCACGCTTACCCTTATCCGGGCAAGCTCAAGGACCGCACGATCTACTTCTGGGATGGCGATGAGTTCTCGCCGGTGTCGCGCTTCTCGGGTTCGTTGATCAAGCTGGTGCCGACGTCATGGGGCGCACCAACGTTCGAGATCGATGGCATCAAGATGCTGCCTACCTCGAAGGAATCCCCCATCGAGGACGCACGCCGCAAGGTCGCGCTCGTCGAACCACGCGGCAAGGTGGTGCTCGATACCTGTGGGGGCCTGGGCTACTTTGCGGCGTGCTGCCTGGAAAGCGGTGTGGCACGCATTCTTTCGTTCGAAAAAAACGAGGATGTGCTCTGGTTGCGTACGCTGAATCCCTGGTCACCGGATCCCGATGCCGCATCCAGCGAAGGGCGCCTGCAACTCACCCATGGCGATGTGTCACAGG
>NZ_JBFUJE010000022.1:0-22905 GCF_056401535.1 Luteibacter sp. P4_E6
CCATCTCTTCGGAGAGCGCCGAGCCCACGCCGAAGATCATGCCGCCCAGTGCCTGGGAGCGCGCCGTCTTCGGATTCAGGATGCGCCCTGCAGCGAACACGCCGAGCATCCGACGCAGACGGATCTCGCCGGTATCCCTGTCGACACCGACCTCGGCAAAAAAGGCGCCGTAGGTGTTCTGGTTATAGTTGGTGTTGTTGCTGCCCGGCTCGACACCGCCATCCGCAACCACGTCGTGGCTAGCTGCAAGCGCTGTATAGCTGACGCGTTTCTCGCCGTCGGTCACGTGACCATCCTCGAAACGCGCCCTGTCCGGGTCGATGCCCGCGGAATGGCACAGCTTCGTGCGCAACTGCATGCAGGCGTCGTAAAGACCCGATCCGGCGCTGGCGGCGCCGAACGACCCGCCGGAACCCGGGGTTTCAGGGAAGTCCGAATCACCAAGGAGGATTGTCACCCGCTCCATCGGCAAACCGAGCAGGTCGGCAGCAATCTGCGTGAAGATCGTGTACGAGCCCGTGCCGATATCGGTCATGGCCATGCGTGCGGTGAGCTGACCGGTCGCATCGAGGCACACGTTTGCCTTCGACGCCTGCAACATGTTGCCGCGGACCGCGGAGGACATGCCGATACCGACGAGCCAGCGTCCATCGCGCACCTGGGCGGGACGGTCGACGCGCTTGTCCCAGCCGAAGCGTTGCGCGCCTTCACGCATGCATTCGACCACCTTGCGTGAAGAGAACGGCACGCCCAGTTCCGGGTCCACGGTGGGCTCATTGCGAATGCGCAGTTCGACAGGGTCGATGTTGAGCCGGACAGCGAGTTCGTCCATCGCACCCTCCAGTGCCAGCAAGCCGACGGCCTCGCCCGGTGCACGCATGGAGATGGCAGGCGGCAGGTCCAGATCCACCTGGCGGTGCGTGTTGAGGCGATGGTCGCCTGCATAGCGCGAGCGGGTTCCCAGCACGGTCGGTTCGAATTCGTCGTTGCCCGGTTCGTTACCCGACCAGGCCTCATGCGCCTCGGCGAGGATACGTCCGTCGGCGTCGGTGCCCAGACGCACACGCTGGATGGTGTTTGTGCGATGGCCGACGACGTGGAACAACTGCTGACGGGTCAGAACGAGCTTGACTGTCTGGCCGGTGGCCTTCGCGGCGAGCGCCGCCAGCACGGCATCCGGTTGCACGTCGAGCTTGCTGCCGAAACCACCCCCGATGTACGCAGAAAGAAGACGGACTTTCTCAGGCGCGAGCCCGAACGTGGCGGCAAGTGCCTTGCGACCCGGGCTGGGCATCTGGTTGGACGTCTGAACAGTGAGCTTGTCGCCTTCCCAGTGGGCGATCGTCGCGTGCGGCTCCATGGCGGCGTGGAACTGAAAGGGCGTCGTGTAGACGACATCCAGCTGGTGCGGCGCGGCGGCGTAGGCGGCGTCGAAGTCGCCCTTTTTCGTGTCGGCCTTCGCGAACGAAAGATCTTTCGGCTTGCGCGCCGTTTCTCTGTGGGTGGCGAGGTCGAAGCGACCTGCCTGCGCATCGTATTCCGGGCGAACCAGCGATGCGGCATGGCGAGCCTGTTCGTACGAGCGGGCGATCACCAGGGCGACCGGCTGCCCGAAGTGCTTTACCGAGGTTCCGGTGAGTTGCGGAATCGCATCGTCGGACGTCGTGTCCTGATGAGGAACGTTCTTTGCCGTTACAACCTCGATAACGCCAGGGGCGTGCTTTGCCGCCGTCGTGTCGATGCCCAGGATGCGTCCCCGCGCGATCGTTGCAAGCACGGGAAAGGCATAGGCCACCGCGCCCACACCACCGTGTTCAGCGGCATAGGCCACTTTGCCCCGAACCTTCAGCGGCCCATCGACACGGTCGATGGCTTTGCCGGTGAACCCGTTGGGAAGGGTGTCGAGCGGCGTGACGCCGACCGTCGTGTCCATGCGGATCGTCATGCGGCGGTCCTCCCACATGCTTCGACCAGCACCGCACCTAGCGTGCGACGCGCAAGAGCCGGTTTGAARTCGTTATGCCCGTGCCCCTGCGCACCCGCCAGCGCGGTGTCTGCCACGGCGCGCAGCGAGGCTTCGTGTATCGGCGCCCCTTCCAGGGCATTCTCCAGCGCCTGATCGCGCCACGGCATCGCGGCTACACCACCGAAGGCGACGCGGGCGGAGACGATGCGGTCGCCGTCCAGCGCGACGATGGCGGCGACGGAGATCAGCGCGAAGGCATAAGACGCTCGATCGCGAACCTTTCGATACACCTGCTGGCCTTCGGGTGGCACAGGCAAGGTAACGTGGGTAATCAGTTCGCCCGGACGCAACGCCGTTTCGATCTGCGGAGTGTCGCCCGGCAACCGGTAAAAATCCGCGATGGGAATGGCGCGCTCCTCCCCCGAGGGCAGGAGGGTGTGGATGACCGCATCGAGAACGCGCATAGCCACGGCCATGTCGGAAGGATGCGTGGCGATGCAGGACTCGCTCGCGCCGACGATGGCGTGGATCCGGTTGAATCCACCTATCGCCGCGCAACCGCTGCCCGGATGGCGCTTATTGCACGGCATCGACGTGTCGTAGAAGTAGTAGCAGCGCGTACGCTGCAACAGGTTGCCGCCGGTCGTGGCCTTGTTGCGAAGCTGCCCCGACGCGCCCGCGAGCAGGGCGCGCGAAAGCACGGGATACCGCTCGCGAACGCGTTTGTCCGCGGCGAGATCGCTATTGCGCACGAGCGCACCGATGCGCAGACCGCCCTCGGCCGTCTCCTCGACGGTGTCGAGACCGAGCCGGTTGATGTCCACCAGATGCTCGGGCGTTTCGATGTCCAGCTTCATCAGGTCGAGGAGGTTGGTGCCACCGGCGATGAACCGGGTACGTCGCTGCGTTACAGCGGCTCGTGCGGCGTCGCCGGGCGAGGTGGCACGTTCGTACGTGAACTGTTTCATGCGGTGCCCTCTGCGGCATCGGCGATCGCGGCGACGATGTTCGGATAGGCACTGCAGCGGCAAAGATTGCCGCTCATGCGTTCGCGGATCTCATCGTCGGTCAGGGCCGTCGTCGCGGCGAGGTCTGTCGTCACGACGCTGGGCCATCCGGCGCGCACCTCGTCGAGCATGCCGGTCGCGGAACAAAGCTGTCCCGGCGTGCAATAGCCGCACTGAAAACCGTCGTGTTTGACGAACGCGGCCTGCAGGGGGCTGAGTACGTCACCCCGCGCGAGTCCTTCGACCGTGGTGATCGCGTCGCCCTCGTGCATGACGGCAAGTGTCAGGCAGGCATTGATCCGGCGGCCCTCGACCAGCACAGTGCAAGCACCGCACTGGCCATGGTCGCAGCCCTTCTTCGAGCCGGTCAGGCCGAGGTGTTCGCGCAGCGCGTCGAGCAAGGTGACGCGAGGGTCCATATCGAGGTCATGATCGGCACCATTGATGCGCAGCCTGGTCTTGACCGTGTCGATGCCAGGAATGCGTTCGGCAGGTCGGGCCATAACGCCGCCGGACATCGTTTCGTGTCGGGCCGCGCTCGCGGATGTTGGCTGGGCTTTCGGCTGCATGCCGTTCTCCGTGGGTGGGCGACGAAGGTCGTCGCTGCCTGGGTTCCCTACGGTTGTAAGCATCGCGGCGTGAATACGGCGGCGCGGTATGCCCTTGCGGGCTTGCCAAAGCGTTTACATTCGGCCCCGTTGTGGGTCCAGTTGTCCGTCCGCGACGGCGCGTGCGACATCGGCTTCCGTATCGAGATCGCTGGCGAAAGCGTCGTCACGGACCGCTTGAGGCGTGGCGTGCTGCCATAAGGCGCGAAAGCCCGTGTCGCCTTCGAGTGCCATGGCACGCGCCAGTGTGACGGCGCGGATCACGGCGGGTACGCCCAAGGCCTCGCCGTAGGCGGTGACCGTGTCGCTCGATCCATCGTGCATGGCGAGCAGCCGCCACAGGTGCGCTTCGTCCAGCGCCAGTTGGTCGACCACCACGACGAGGACCGGGTTCGTGCGCCCCGTCAGCGCATCGGCGGCGACGCGCAGCGAGGAGGCCATACCCGTGTCCCAGTCGGGATTGAAAACGGCCAGGGCGCCGGCCAGTTGGCCACACATACGCTCGGCGTGTGCGCCCAGGATGGCCACTGTCTTGCCGGGGCGGGTTGCCGCGACCAGTCGCGCCGTTCGGGCGATCAGCGTTTCGCCAGCGACAGTCAGCAGCTGCTTGGGCTGGCCCAGGCGCCGGCTGCCGCCTGCGGCCAGGATCACTGCATCATGCTTACCGATCACGGCAGGCGCGCACGGTCGCGCTGGCACACCTGGGCGAGGATGGAAAAGGCAATGCCGTGCGGCGTCTGTGCGCCGATGGGTAGCCCGGCGGGCAGGTGCAGCTTTTGCAGTTCGTCGTCGTCCACCCCCTCATCCTTGAGGCGCTCGACCCGCGCTCCGATCTTATTGCGACTGCCGAGAATGCCCACGGCGAACGCGGGCGAATGCAGCGCATGGGTGGCCACGGCGTGGTCGATTTCGGCATCGTGGCTCAGCGAGTAGACCGCCGTGCGATCGTCCAGCGCGAGTTCACCCAGGGCGACGGAAAGGCTGCGCGAATCGTATCCGGCAAGCGGAATGCCTGGCGGCGGCTCGACCGGGCCATGCGGTCGCAACAGGACGACCTCGACGCCGAGCACCGGGGCAAGGTGCGCGACCGCCAGGGTCACCGGGTCGCCACCGATAGCGACCAGGCGCAACGGCGGCCGTTGGACACGCGCATAGCTTTGCGCGTCGGGGTCGCAGGCGCCGTCGACGATGTCCCATGCGCCGGTCTCACGATCCGACAGGACGGTGACCGTCCGCCGTTCCCGGCGCGCGACGGCAAGGGTATTCACATACCGCGAGGGCTCGTGCAGTTCACGAACGAAGATGCCGATCCGGCCGCCGCAGCTGAGCTGGATGTCCAGTACCGGGCTGCCGACGCCGTAATCGAGCAGACGCGGCCGGCCTTCGGCAAACACCCTCGCGGCCTCTTCGGCCACCGCCGCCTCGACGCAGCCGCCGGATACATAACCCGCGACCCGACCGTCCGCGGCGATGATCATTTCGCTGTTTAGCGGCCGGGGCGACGGGCCCACGATGTTCACCAGCGTCGCCAGCGCCACCCGGCCTGCGTGCGCGTAGTCCCGGGCGGCGGGAAGCAGGTCCTCGACCAGCGCGTATTCCGGCCAGGCTGGCCAGGCTGGCGCAATCGAAGGGTTCAAGGCGTTCATGCCCGAAGTCTGGCACGATTGCACGTGAAGAGCCCGGCGGGGCCGGATACACCCCGCTTACGCGCATTGTGCTTTCCTGAGGCGACATGTCCCCACTCATCGACCGTCACGGACGTACCAAGCGCAAGCTGCGGATATCGCTCACCGATCGCTGCAATTTCCGCTGTACGTACTGCATGCCCGAGCATCCCGACTGGCTGCCGAAAGCCAGCCTGCTGGCGCGCGAGGAAGTCGTCCGCCTGGCGGGCCTGTTCGTGGATCACGGCATCGACCAGATCCGCCTGACCGGCGGCGAACCGCTGTTACGTCGTGACGTTTTGGAATGCGTGCGCGATATCGACGCCCTGCGCGAGCGCGGCCTCCGTCGCCTGTCGATGACCACCAACGCGTCTCGCATGGCGCCGAAGGCCCGGGAACTGGTCATGGCGGGCGTGGACGATTTCAACGTCAGCCTCGACGCGGTCGATCCGGAAACGTTCCGCCGCCTCACCCTGCGCGAAATCGCCCCGGTGCTCGATGGTATCGATGCACTGGTCGCCGCGGGAGCCAACGTCAAGCTCAATGCCGTCGTCATCCGTGGCGACAACGAGAAGGACATCGTGCCGCTGCTGGAATGGGCCATGGACAGGAAGCTTCCTCTTCGTTACATCGAATACATGCCGCTCGACGCGCCCGGTCACTGGAAGCGCGACGCCGTGGTTTCCGAGGCCGAGATGCTGGCTGCGATCCGCGAGCGCCACGAAGTGGCCACGCAGCCGCGCGGACACGATCCCGCTACGCCTTATCTCGTCGACGGACATTACCCGCTCGGCATCATCTCGACCGTGTCGAATCCGTTCTGCTCCACCTGCGACCGACTCCGGATCACGGCGACGGGCGAACTGTTCACCTGCCTGTTCTCGCCGGTCGGTACGCCGCTCGGCGCGCGCATGCGCGAGGGCATCGCCGACGATGTGCTCGCCGAGCAGGTGCGTCGGGCGGTCTGGCTCAAGGACGCGGGATACGCGTCCCGGCCGGGTCCGGTGGACAGGCCTTTGACCATGCATGCGATGGGTGGATGAAAACCCTTACTTTCGAACTTTTTGCCAATCTCGAACGCCTGGCGGGTGCGAGCACGTGCCAGGTGGAAGCGCGCGACGACGTACTTACCGTGGCCGACGCACTGGCCCTGCTGGCAAGCGAACACCCCGAGCTGGCGTCCGCACTCGATCGTTGCGCCTGCGTCTCGGGAGACAGCATCGTGCGTCGCGCGGACCCCGTGCCGGCCGATGGACGCATTGCGCTACTGCCACCCGTGGCGGGAGGTTGAACATGGAACGTACGGTGCTTTCCCACGATGCGGTGACCGTGGAGCCCCTGCTTGAACTGGACGCCCACCCGGAGTGTGGCGGCCTGGCGCTGTTCGTCGGCACGGTGCGCGATCACCACGAAGGGCGTTCGGTGCGGCATCTGAAATACACCGCCCATGAACCGCTCGCGGCGAAGATCATTCGCGAGGTGGAGGCGGCGACGCGCGAGAAGTATGGCGTGCCCTACGTGCGCGTCGTGCATCGCCTCGGCGATCTGTCGATCGGCGATATCGCGATCGTCTGCGTGGTTCGCGCCCCACACCGGGCGGAAGCTTTCGACGCCTGCCGCTATGCCGTCGATGCCGTGAAGCACGGCGCGCCAATCTGGAAAGAAGAATTCTATACCGACGGCAGCAGCGCCTTCGTCGAAGGATGTTGCATTCGCGACGACCTCGACGAGACGCCGCCGCCGTCGCATCGCCACCATTCGCATACGAGCCACGGATGAAAGACGTCAGCCAGAAGCCGGATTCCCTTCGTGTTGCCCGCGCCACCGCCACCCTGCACGCGCCTGCCCACTGCATCGAGCTGCTACGCAGCGGAGATACCGAGAAAGGCGATCCACTGAAGACGGCGCGCGTCGCTGGCATCCTCGCGGCCAAGCGAACGGATGAACTCATTCCGCTGTGCCACCCCTTGCCGATCCACCGCGCCGAGGTTACCTATGAACTGGCCGACACATCGGTGCGGGTCATGGCCGAGGTGCAGACGATCGGACCCACGGGTGTCGAGATGGAAGCGTTGACGGCGGCCAGCCTTGCCGCGCTCACGCTCTACGACATGCTCAAGCCGTACTGCGAGCCGGACGAACTGCACATCGAAGACTGTCGCCTGGAGCGAAAGACCGGCGGCAAGTCACACTTCAAGCGGACGTTGTCGGTGGCGCGCAGCGCTGCGGTGGTGGTCCTGTCCGACACCGTGGCCAGTGGGGCCAAGGCCGACACCGCGGGAGCCTGGGTGCGTGACGCCCTCGTCGCGGCCAACTTCGGCCCTGTGGAGTACGCCGTGATCCCCGACGACGCGGCCATACTGGGTGACCTTCTCGGTTCCCTCATCGCTGCCGGTACGGCCATGATCATCACCGTGGGCGGGACGGGCCTCGGGCCACACGACATCACCGTCGATACCGTCAAGCCGATGCTCGATGTCGAGATCCCCGGCATCATGGAAACCGCGCGCGCCTTCGGTCAGCAGCGCATGCCGTTCGCCATGCTGTCGCGTGGCGTCGCCGGCTACGTCCGCGACAGCCTGATCCTTACCTTTCCGGGTAGTCGCGGTGGCGCCAGTGAGTCGCTCTCGGCCACGTTGCCCGGGCTCATCCATCTGCTGGAAACCGGCCGTGCCGGTGGGCAGCATCCGGGCGGTTACGGCGAGGCGCACTGAATGGCCTTGCTGCCGATCACGGAAACGTTCGAACTCTATCGGCAGTGGGTAGGCCGCTTGCCGACGCATCGCCTGCCTTTGGAACTCGCCCTCGGTGCCGTGCTGGCCGAAGCGGCCACGGCGCGCATCGCGTTGCCACGTTTCACCCAGAGCGCGGTCGATGGCTACGCCCTCCTTGCCAGCGATGGGCAGATGCAACGGACGCTGATCGGGACGGCCGCAGCCGGCGATCCTGCCAACGTCATCGTCGGATCGGGGCAGGCCGTTCGGATCCTCACCGGCGGCGTGGTCCCCGACGGGGCGGATGCCGTGGCGCGCCAGGAAATCGTCGAACGCACGGGCAACGGCATCGTGCTTACCGAGGCGGTGCGAAAGGGTGAAGCCATCCGTTACGAAGGCGAGGAGCTCGCGGCCGGCAGCATCATCGCGAACGCCGGGCAGCGAGTGACGGCCGGTCTCGTCGCGGCTTTCGCCATGGCGGGTATTGAAAGTGTCGAGGTTTACCGCCGCCCCCGGGTCGCGGTTCTCGTTACTGGCGATGAAGTCGTGCGCGCGGGTGAGCCCCTGGCGCCCGGCATGGTCTACGACGCCAACGGGCCGCTGCTTCGCGCGTGGTTCGTCGAAAACGGCTATGGCGAGCCGGTGGTGGCCTATGTACGCGACGACGAGATGGCGCTCGAAGAAGCCCTGAGCGCGGCGCTCGACAGTGCCGACCTCATTGTGACCAGCGGTGGCGTCTCCGTCGGCGATCGCGACTTCGTGCCGGCGGTTGCCGATCATCTCGGCGTGCGCAAGGTGTTCTGGAAGGTGGCGCAGAAGCCCGGAAAACCGCTGTGGTTCGGCATGCGCGAGGGCAAGGTGCTACTTGGCATGCCCGGCAACCCGGCCGCCGTGCTGGTGTGTCTGGCCGTCCATGCGCGTGCCGTGCTTGGTCACCTTGAAGGTGAGACGGCGGATCAGCCCAAATGGCGCCGAGGTGTCCTCGGTGCGCCCGTCGACGCGGATGCGGAGCGCGACCGACTGGTACGGATGCGGCTACGGAACGAGGACGGCGTGGTCATGCTGCAGGCGCTGCCCCACCAGGACTCGCACATGCTGAGCAACCTTGCCTCGGCGCATGCGCTGGTCTGGCTACCCTCTCGCGCGGAGGCTTTCGCCCCCGGCGAGCGGGTCTCGTGGATCCCGATCTGACTTCTTACCAGGCCTTCACGTCGGTCACGACCACGGTGTAGTCCGACATATCCGCCGAGTACCGGAAGAGGCGGCCGAGGTCGAAATCGACGCTCTTGCCCGGCTCGATGTTGGAGGTACCGGCCGGCCAACCCTGCTTGCTGGCGATGACCTTGCCGGTCGAATCCTTGGCGTCGATGCGGATCTGCGCTGCGGCGGCCTCGGGGCACTTGTTGACGAGGTTGCCCTTCATGCTGAAGCGCGGCTGGCCCGAGCCCTGCTGCACCTTCACGGCGAAGCCGTCGATGGTGAAATCCTTGGCGGCGCAGGCGGCCTGGGCGGACAGCGGAGCGGCGAGAAACAGCGCGGCGGCGATGGCGATCTTCTTCATGGGTGTTACCTGTCGTCGATAGGGAAAGGCTCGCACTTGGTGAGGGCGCGTAACCTTCGTATCGGCAGGTTCAATGTCGACTTTAGGCCGGATTTGTCCCGGGGGCTCAGACGGCCGGGGCGAACAGGTCGCCGATGACGTCGCTCTCGGGCTCGAACCATCGCCTGACTGGCGCAAAGCTCCGCCGGTGGGCGGCGCAGGGGCCGAGCCGGCCCAGGGCATCCAGATGCTCTGGAACGCCGTAGCCCTTGTGCCTGGCGAAGCCGTAGCCCGGGTGCTCGGCATCGAGGGCACGCATGTGACGGTCGCGGCTGACCTTGGCGAGGATCGAGGCGGCACTGATCGCCGGCTCGGTGGCGTCGCCGCCAATGACGGCGCGGCCCTCGCAGGGCAGCGTGCGCGGCAGGCGGTTGCCGTCGATCAGGGCTATTTGGGGTGCCAGGGAAAGCCCCATCAACGAACGGGTCATGCCCACCATCGTCGCCTGGAAGATGTTTATCCGGTCGATTTCCTCGCGCTCGACAAAGATCACGGTCCAGGCCAGCGCGCGCTCGACGATACGGCCATAAAGCTTCTCGCGTACGTCCTCGGAAAGCTGTTTGGAGTCGTTGAGGCCGCGGATCGGCCGGACCGGGTCGAGGATGACGGCGGCGACCACCACGGGTCCGGCAAGTGGGCCGCGACCGGCCTCGTCCACGCCGGCGACGATAAGGTCCCGGCTGAGCTGGCTGCTGACATTGCGCTTGCGGGGCATGGACGCAGCCTAGGCCTGACGCCCGGCGGCCGGCAAGGCAGCGGAGGACATCAGTTCGGCGACGGCGTCAGCGGCGTGATCCGCCGCGCGGCCCTCGAGGCCCCCGCGCAGCTCCTGGTGCAGATATTCGAACGCGGCCACCACGGCACCGCGACGCTCGCTGTCACCCAGCAGAGCCAGGGTGGCATCGGCCAGATTTTCCGCCGTGCAATCGTCCTGCATGAATTCGGGGACGAGCAGGCGCCGGCCCAACCCGCAGGCACGGGCCAGGATGTTCGGCAGGCTGTAGACGTCGGTCTTGAGCATGCGCAGCGCCTTGGCGATGCGATAGCTGGTGGGCGAGACGCGGTAGCCGACCACCATCGGCCGCTTGGCCAGCATGGCTTCGAGGGTCGCCGTGCCCGAGGCGAGCAGGACGACATCGGCGGCGAGCATGACCTCGTGGGCGTGGCCATCGATCAGCAGGGGCGGTGTGCCCGGGAAGTCCGCCAGCAGGGCTTTCAGTCGCGCATGAACGCGCTCGTTCGCGGCAGGCACCACGATGCGCAGGCCCGGCATCGCCGTGGCAACGCGCTTGGCTGCCGCGATGAAGATGGCGCCGACACGTTCGATTTCGCTCGGCCGGCTACCGGGCAGGACGGCAAGGACCGGTGCATCCTGTGGCAGGCCGAGCGCATCACGAGGCGCGGCCCGGTCGGATACCATCGGGAAACGATCGGCGAGGGGGTGACCGACGAAGCGCGCGTCGATGCCGTGCTTCGCGTAGATCGGCGGCTCCATGGGGAACAGGCAGAGCACGCGATCGGCGGAGTGACCAATCTTCTCCGCGCGCTTCTCGCGCCACGCCCATACGGATGGACTGACATAGTGGATCGTGTGCAAGCCGGCAGCCTTGAGCTTGCGCTCAACGCCGAGGTTGAAGTCGGGTGCATCGATACCGACGGTGATGTCGGGGTGCGCTGCCAGAAGCTTGCGAAGAAGCGCCTTGCGCAGGCGCAGCAGGCGCGGGAGGTGCTTGACCACTTCGGCAAAGCCCATGACGGACAGTTCGCGGATGTCGAACCAGGACTCGAAGCCACGCGCCGTCATGCGCGGTCCGCCAATGCCCACGAAGCGCGCGGCGGGAAATCGCTCGCGCAGGGCATCGATGAGGTCCGCGCCGAGTTGGTCGCCGGAATCCTCGCCAGCGATCAGGGCGATCGTCGGCAGGGCAGGGGAAGGCGGGGTCGGCTGCATGACGTCAGCGGGCGAGCGCGCGCTCGCTGCGGTCGAGGAACTCGAGCATCTGGCGCACATCCTCGCTGGTCTCCGCCTGCGCGAGCAGCTGTTCGCGTGCCTCGGCCAGCGGCAGGCCGCCCATGTACAGCGTGCGGTAGGCCCGCTTGATGGCAGCGATGCGGGCGGTGTCGAATCCGCGGCGCTTCAGCCCTTCGCTGTTGATGCCGCGCGGACGACCGCGCGTTTCGTTCGCCATCATCACGAACGGTGGTACATCGGAGCCGACCAGGCAGCCCATGCCGATGAAAGCGTGAGCGCCGACCTTGCAGAACTGATGCACGCCGGAATAGCCCGACATGATCGTCCAGTCGCCGATCTCGGCATGACCGGCGAGTGCGGAGTAGTTCGAGAAAACCACGTTGTTGCCGACCTGGCAGTCGTGTGCGATGTGCACGTAGGCGAGCAGCCAGTTGTCGTTACCGATGCGCGTGACGCCACCGCCGTCGCCCGTACCGCGATTGATCGTGACGAACTCGCGGATGAGGTTGCGGTCGCCGATGACGACTTCGGTGCGTTCACCTTGCCATTTCTTGTCCTGCGGCGGACCACCGATGGAGGCGAATTGAGAGATGCGGTTGTCGCGGCCGATGGTGGTCGGCCCTTCGATCACCACGTGCGGACCGACAGTCGTGCCTTCGCCAATGACGACGTCGGCACCGATGACGCAGAACGCCCCGATGCTGACGTTGTCCGCGATGCGCGCGGATGGATCGATCTGCGCGGTGGGGTGGATCATTTATCGCTCCTGGCGGCGCACATGAGCTCGCAGGAGGCGACCGTCTTGCCATCCACCAGAGCCCTGGCCTCGAACAGGCCCATGCCACGAAGGAGACGCTTGAGCGATACCTCCAGGCGGAGCTGGTCGCCCGGCGCGACGACGGCCGAGAAGCGGGCGTTGTCGACCTTGACCAGATAGAACAGCGGGCTGCCGCCCTGGCCTTCGATCTGGCTGGTGAGCTGGGTAAGAAGGCCGGCGGTCTGCGCCATGGCTTCGAYGATCAGCACGCCCGGCATGACCGGGTGGCCCGGGAAGTGGCCCTGGAAGAAGGGTTCGTTGATCGTGACGTTCTTGATCGCTGCGATGCTCTTGCCCGGATCGAGTTCGATCACCCGGTCTACCAGCAGGAACGGGTAGCGGTGCGGCAGCAGCCGCTGGATTTGCTCCACATCCACCGGCAGCTTCACGGCAGCATTCGTATCGGTCATTGCCCTTTTTCCTTTTCCAGCGCCGACAGACGGCGCGCGTACTCGTCGAGATGTTTGAAGCGTGCCGCATTGCGCCGCCACTGGCGGTTGTCCTGCAGCGGTGTGCCGGATGAATATTCGCCCGGTTCCCTGATCGATGCGGTGACCAGGCTTTTCGCCGTGATGGTAACCCGGTCGGCCAGTTCGAGGTGGCCGAGGACCCCGGCGTTGCCACCGATGAGGCAGTAGCGACCGATTTTCGCGCTACCGGCGACGGCGGAGCAGCCCGCCATGGCCGTATGGGCGCCGATGTGCACGTTGTGCGCAATCTGGATCTGGTTGTCGAGGCGGACATCCTCCTCGAGCACGGTATCGTCGAGCGCACCGCGGTCGATGGTGGTGTTGGCGCCGATTTCGCAATCGTCGCCGATGCGCACGCCACCCAGCTGGGGCAGTTTTACCCAATGGTCGCGGTCGAAGGCCAGGCCGAAGCCGTCGGACCCGATGACGGCGCCCGGGTGAACCAGTACTCGCTTGCCGAGCGTGACACGGATGACCAGGGTCACCCGGCCGACCAGCCGCGAGTTTGCACCGACCACGCACCCCGGCCCGATGGCGCAATGAGGTCCAAGGATGGCGCCTTCCTCGATCACGGCACCTTCGTCCACGACGCAGCACGGGCCGACGCTGGCCGTGGGGTGCACGCGCGCGGACGGTGAAACGACGGCGCTGGGATGGATGCCACGCGGTGCGGCGGCGACACGCTCGAACAGTGCGGCGATTCTCGCGTAGGCGACGTAGGGATCCTTCGCGACGAGTGCCGCACCCTTGCGCAGGGCAAGAGCCTCCTCGGCGAGCACGACGATGCCGGCCTGTGATTCGGCCAGTTGCGAGGTGTACTTCGGATTCGACAGGAAAGTGAACTGAGATGCGGTGGCTGCGGACAAGGTGCCGACGCCATCCACGACCGTGGCGGGATCGCCGTGGGCTTCGAGGCCGAAACGTTCAGCCAGCTCGGCCAGGGTGTATTGCGGATTTCCGCTCACGGGGCACTCCATAAAAAAGGGGTGGTGGGCCGGAGCCGCACCACCCCTCGATTCTAGCGACTTGTAAGCCTTAGAGCTGGCTGCCGAAGGTGAACTGAATGCGCTCGACAAAGCGGCCGTCGTCGGACTGCTTACGGAACGGCACGGCGAAGTTGATGATCAGCGGACCGATCGGCGCCTGCCACTGCAGCGAGAGACCCGTCGAAGCGCGCAGGTCGCTGGCCTTGAATGCCGAGTACGACGAATACACGTTGCCGACGTCGACGAACCAGGATACGCGAGCGGTGTTGATGTCCTTCAGGAAGGGCAGCGGCAGGAACATTTGCGCCGTGCCGAGGGTCTTGAAGGCGCCACCGACCGGCTGGCCATAGCTGTAGTAGCCGTTGCAATTGCCGTTCTTGTCGGGCTTGCCGCCCACGTTCGTGCTGGTGCCATCGCAGAGACGGGGACCCAGGGTGTTGTCCTGGAAGCCACGGACGTCACGAACACCACCGGCGTAGTAGTTCTCCCAGAACGGGAAGGCTACCTTTTCGCCCTTGGAGTAGATCAGGGTCGGGTTGTTCGGGTCGTTCGGGTTGTAGGCGTAACCATCGTGGTCGTACGTCTGGCCATAGGTCTTGCCGTAGCCGACCTGACCGTCGAGATAGAGCACGAAGCCCTTGCCGATCGGCCAATAGTGGTTGGCTTCGCCGAAGATCTTGTAGTACTGCACGGTGGAACCGGGCAGTGCGCCATCGACCGACAGCGTCAGCTGGCCGCCGCGGGTCGGGGCCCAATAGCTGTTACGTGTGTCGTGCGTAAAGCCCAGGCTCGATGTCCACGAGTGGATCGTCTTGTTACCGACGGCATTCTGGTACGCCACCAGCTGGCCTGGCGTGTACACGGAGGTGTTGATCAGGTTCGAGCTGACGCCGAGGCTGGTGGTCAGCGAATCGAAGTCGGAGATCGGGATCGACAGCGTCGTCTGGAACGATTTGGTGCTGTACGTGTAGTTCGCCAGGTCGGTGTCGCCGTAATCCAGCTTGCTGTAGCCGACGTTGTAGCCGATCTGCACGCCTGAATCGGTGAGGTACGGATTCGTGTAGCTCGCATTGATGCGCTTGTAGTACGTGCTGGTTTCCGCGCCGATGGAGAAGCGGTCACCCGTACCCAGGAAGTTGTTCTGCGAGACCGAGGCCGACAGGATGATGCCCGAGTACTGCGAGTAGCCCACGCCGAACATCAGCGAACCCGCCGACTGTTCCTCGACCTTCGCGGTCAGGTCGACCTGGTCGACGGTACCCGGCACGAGCGCCTTGTCGATGTCGACGGTCTTGAAGTAACCGAGGCGCTGCAGGCGCGTCTTCGAGCGGTCGATCGCACCCTGCGAGTACCAGGCGCCCTCGAGCTGGCGCATTTCACGACGCAGGACCTCGTCTTCCGTGCGGGTATTGCCCTGGAAGACCACGCGGCGCACGTAAACGCGCTTGCCCGGCTCGATGAAGAGCGTGAGGTCGGCGGTGCGCTTGTCCTTGTCCAGCTTCGGCACCGGCGTCACCTTGGCGAAGGCGTAGCCGATGTTGGCGAGGATGGCCTTGATCGCGTCAGTGCTGGCCTCGATGGCGGCACGGTTGAAGGTGTCGCCCTTGTGGATGTACACCAGCTTGCGCAGGGTGTCTTCCGGCAGGATCAGCTCGCCGAGCAGATGGACGTCGGAGACGGTGTAGACCTCGCCTTCCTTGACGCTCGCGTCGATGTACATCGCGCGCTTGTCCGGGCTGATCGCCACCTGGGTGGAGTCGACACCGAAGTCGGCGTAGCCGCGATTCATGTAGTAGTTGCTGAGCTTCTCCAGATCGCCGGAGAGCTTTTCGCGGGAGTACTGGTCGTCCTTGGAATACCAGGACAGCCAGTTGGACGTGTTCGATTCGAAGCCATCGCGGATGGCCTTGTCGGTGAAGGCCTTGTTGCCGACGACGTTGATCTCCTTGATCTTCGCCGCCTTGCCTTCGCGGATTTCGATGTCGATGGCCACGCGATTACGGTCCAGCGGCGTGACGTGCGGGATGACCGACACGTTGTACTTGCCGCGGTTGTAATACTGGCGGATGAGTTCCTGCTGGACGCGGTCGAGGGAGAGGCGGTCGAAGGTTTCACCTTCGGACAGACCGATCTCCTTCAGACCCTTGCGCAGGTCGTCTTCCTTGATGTCCTTGTTGCCGCGAAGCGTGAGCTTGGCGATGGCCGGACGCTCGGTGACCTTGATCACCAGGATGTCGCCCTGGCGTTCAATTTCCACGTCGCTGAAGAATTTTGTCTGGTACAGGGCGCGAATGGCGGCCTGGGCTTTCTCGTCGGTCAAGGACTCGCCCTTCTCGATCGGCAGATAGCTCAGCACCGTGCCCTGGGCAATGCGGGTGAGACCGTCGATACGGATATCGGAGACGACGAACGGCTCAAAAGCAAGCGCATTGGCAGACAGGGAGGCGAGCAGGATCAGGGCGGCGATACGCTTCATCGTCGATTCCGTTGAGTTAAGACCAGAAGCCGGCGGACGAGGCCGGCGACCGAATAGGAGCACGCGCAGGGCTCATGCCCGGCGTCGTCTGGCCATGGACGCGCGAGCGCCCAGGGCCGGGGTAATACGGATGCCTCGTCACGAGACGATCATTCGCTGGATGTCGTTGAAAAACGCCAGCCCCATCAGCGTGAACAGCAGGGCGAGCCCGACGTACTGGCCGGCGATCATGGTGCGTTCGCTGACCGGGCTGCCTTTGACCAACTCGATAAGGTAATACAGCAGGTGTCCACCGTCCAAGACCGGGATGGGCAACAGGTTAAGGATGGCCAGGCTCAGCGATACCAGGCCGAGGAAGTTCAGGAACCACCCCAGGCCGCGGTTGGCCGAATCGTTGGCGACCTGGGCAATGCCGATGACGCCCGACAGGTTCTTGGTCGAAGCCTGCCCGGAGAGCATCTTGCCGATCAGGTTGAAGGTGGAAACGGTGCCGTTCCAGGTCGTCTGCAGCGATTCGCTGAAGGCGCGCACGGGACCATAGCGCAGCGTGGCCGTTTCCGGCGGGCGCGCGCCGATGCCGATCATCCAGCGGGTGGGCTGGCCGCGCTCGGACTTCATCCGGGCGGTGATGTCGAGGGTTCGCGTCGTGCCGTCGCGCTCGATGGCCACGGCGAGCTTCGGCGAGACGACGGCCTGCTCCGGCACCAGCTTCGTGAAGGCGTCGAAGTCCGCCACGGGCTTTCCGTTGACGCTGACGATGCGATCGCCGGCACGAATGCCTGCGAGGGCCGCGGGATCGCCTGGGACAACATCGCCGACGAAGGGCGTGGTCTGCAGGGTCAGGCCGAGCTGGGCGAATTTCTTGCCGATGTCGCCTTCGGCGGTGAGGTTCTGCAGGGGCAGGACGACGTCCCGCTGGCTACCGTCGGTGCCTTTCACCCGCACGGGCATCGGCTCGTTGCCGAGCAACCCGTTGGCGAGCACGTCGAAGGCGTCACTGCCGGTGGCCACAGGCTCGCCGTTCATGGCGATAAGGCGGTCGCCAGGCCGGATGCCGGCCTGCGCGGCGATCGTACCCGGCGTCGCGTTGACGATGGGCGCCACGTCCGGCTTGCCGATCATGTACATCGCCCAGAAGGCGGCGACGGTAAAAATAAGGTTGAAGGCCGGGCCGGCCGCAACGATGGCGATCCGCTTCCAGACCGACTTGCCGGTGAACTCCTGGCCGCGCTCGGAGGGATCGACCTCGCCTTCGCGGGCGTCGAGCATCTTCACGTAGCCGCCCAGTGGGATGGCGGCCACCTGGTACTCGGTGCCGTCCTTTGCCACGCGGCGCCACAGCGGGCGGCCAAAGCCGACCGAGAAGCGGAGTACGCGCACGCCGCAGCGGCGCGCGACCCAGTAATGGCCGAATTCGTGGAAGGTCACCAGCACGCCAAGCGTCACCAGTAGCCAGAACACGGAACCTAGGAAGGGGCTCATCGGAGAGGGAGGGTCTCGAAAAAAAGTCGTTGGGTAGAGCGAGTTTAGCAGTAAGCGCGGTGCAGAACGTCCCGCGCCGACCGCCTGGCGGCAGCGTCGCGCTCTACAAGGGTCTGGACATCGACCACGGGTTCGGCCGGCAGTTCCTCAAGAACCCGTTCGACGAGTTCGGCGATGCCCAGGAACGGCAGGGTCCCGGCAAGGAACGCACCCACGGCAATTTCGTTGGCCGCGTTCAGGATCGTGGTGGCATCGCCACCCGCCCGCAGCGCCTGGAAGGCCAGCGCGAGGCAGCGAAAGGTATCGGTGTCGGGCTTTTCGAAGTCCAGCCGGGCATGTGCGGCCAGATCCAGCGGGGCGACCCCGGCGTCGATGCGCTCCGGCCACGCCAACGCGCAGGAGATGGCCGTGCGCATATCCGGATTGCCAAGCTGGGCCAGCATGGATCCGTCGATGTAGTCGACCATCGAGTGGATCAGGCTCTGCGGATGGACCACGACCTCGATGCGGTCGACCGGCGCCGCGAACAGATGGTGTGCCTCGATGACTTCGAGTCCCTTGTTCATCAGCGTGGCCGAGTCGACCGAGATTTTCCGGCCCATCGACCACTTCGGATGGGCGCAGGCTTCGTCGGGGGTGATCGTGCCGAGATCGGCGCGCGTGCGGCCGCGGAACGGCCCACCGGAAGCGGTCAGCACCAGGCGCCGAACCCCGGCCCGGGCGAGATCGGGCCGGCCGCCGGGCAGGCACTGGAAGATCGCGTTGTGTTCGGAATCGACCGGAAAGAGCTCGCCACCGCCCTGCCGCAGGGCCTCGAGCAGCAAGGCGCCGCCCATGACGATGGATTCCTTGTTTGCCAGCAGGAGGCGCTTGCCGGTACGCGCGGCAGCGAAGGTCGAGTCGAGCCCGGCCGCACCGACGATAGCGGCTACCACGGTGTCGCACAGCGGGCCGGCGGCTGCGGCCGTGACGGCGTCGGCGCCCGAGGCGACGTCGCAACGCACGCCGGCGGCGGCAAGTCGACGGACGAGGTCGGCCTCCATGCCCGGGTCGGCAACGATCGCGAGGTCGGGGCGAAAGCGTTCGCACAGCGCCGCCAATGCCTCGCTGCTCTGGTTGGCCACGAGCACGCTGGCGCGGAAACGGTCGGGGTGGCGGGCGATGACATCGAGCGTGCTGCCGCCGATGGAACCGGTGGCGCCGAGGACCGCAACCTGACGAATAGCCATGGCTACAGGCCCAGCAACATTTTGCCCGCCGCGAAGACCGGCAGGGCGGCGAACACGCTGTCGAGGCGGTCGAGCAGGCCGCCGTGCCCCGGGAACAGGCTGCCGGAGTCCTTTACGGCTGCATGGCGCTTCATCAGGCTCTCGAACAGGTCGCCGACCACGGAAAAACCGACGGTCACCACGCCGAGTACGGCGAGCCCGACAAGCTGCGAGGTCTCGCGCACGCCGATCAGGTAGCCGCCCAGCACCGTGATGAACGAACCGGCGACGATGGCGCCGTAGACACCGGCCCAGGTCTTTCCCGGGCTGATGCGCGGCGCCAGTTTGCGCCGACCGAAATAGCGGCCGCTGAAATAGGCGCCGGTATCGGCGAACCAGACGATGACCAGCCCCAGGAGCGTCCACCAGTGGCCGTGATCGCTTGCGTGCATCGCCATGGCCGCGGCCAGGGTCGGTACGATGACCAGGACGCCCACGCCCAGCTTGAGCATGCGGTTTTCGGCGTTGGGAGCGGCGGCGAAAGTGAAATTACGCAACCAGAAGCAGCAGCCGATCCACCAGGCCACGCCGGCGAGGGTCAGTGCGGTGAGCAGCCCCGGCGTCCACACGAGAAGGAGGGCGAGCAGCATGACGGCGGCGACGGCCGCGACGATGCCCTGGCCGACCGCGGTGCGGCTTCCGGCGAGCTGGCTCCACTCCCAGGCGGCGCCCACGAAGACGATCGCGATGAGTGCCGCGAAGAAGCCGGTAGGCGGCAGGAGGATCAGCGCCAGGACGACCGGAATGAGGACGGCGGCAGTGAGGATACGTTGCTTGAGCATGAGTTTCCGGCGTTAACCCGTGGCGACCTGCTCACCGGTGCGGCCGTAGCGGCGCTCGCGGCGGGCATAGTCGTCGAGAGCCTCGGAGAGGCAGGCCTGGTCGACGTCGGGCCACAGGGTGTCGGTGAAATAGAGCTCGGCATAGGCAAGCTGCCAGAGCAGGAAGTTGCTGACCCGGTGCTCACCGCCCGTGCGGATGAACAGGTCGAGCGGCGGTTGATCGGCGAGACAGGTGTAACGATGGAGTCGCGCTTCGTCCAGTTCGGCCGCGGCGAATTCACCCCGGGCAATCGCTTCCATGGCGAGGCGCGCGGCGTTGGCGATGTCCCAGCGGCCGCCGTAATTCACGGCGACGTTCATGTTCAGGGCAGTGTTGCCGGACGTGCGGTCCATGGCACCCAGCATGCGCGCGCGCAGTTCGGGAGCGAACGCGTCGAGGTCGCCGACGAAGCGGATGCGGACACCGTTGGTGTGCAGCTCGTCGACTTCCTTGTCGATCGCCTTGAGAAACAGTTCCATAAGCGCCGAGACCTCGGTCGCCGGGCGATTCCAGTTCTCGCTGGAGAAGGCGAACAGCGTAAGCGACGCGATACCCCGGCGCAGGCAGAACTCGACCGCTTCCTTGACCGCCTTCTGGCCGGCGTGATGGCCGAACGTACGCGGACGTAGCCGTTGCTTCGCCCAGCGACCGTTTCCGTCCATGACGATGGCCAGGTGACGGGGAACCCGTGCGTCGGGCTTGGCTGCCATGGCGGCTGATCCGATGGCGCGTCAGAGCGCCATCAGCTCCTTTTCCTTTTCCTTGACGACGTCGTCCACTTCCTTCACGAACTTGTCCGTGAGGGTCTGGATGTCGGCGTCGGCGCGCTTCTGGTCGTCTTCCGTAACGGTCTTGTCCTTGAGCAGCTTGGCCACGTGCTGGACGGCATCGCGACGAACGTTGCGGATGGCGATCTTGGCAGCCTCGCCTTCCTTCGACACGGTCTTGGCCAGCTCCCTGCGGCGCTCCTCGGTCGGGGGCGGGAAGTTGAGACGGATGTCCATGCCCATGGTCGTCGGCGTGATGCCCAGATCGGAGGCCATGATGGCCTTCTCGATCGGTCCGACCATCGCCTTGTCGAACGGCTTGATGGACAGTGAGCGGGCATCCGGCGTGGACACGTTGGCCACCTGGGACAGCGGCGTCGGAGTGCCGTAATAGGGCACGACGATATTGTCGAGGATGGACGCATTCGCGCGACCGGTGCGAATCGTCTTCAGGTCGTGCTTGAGGGACTCGATGCTCTTGCCCATGCGGGTCTGGGCATCGGCTTTGATGTCGTTGATCATGGGCGGGATTCCGGTGGATCAGGTCAGCAGACGAGTATAGCAGCGCGGGCCGTACGGCCGTGCCGCAGCGCGCCAAGGGCCTCCGGGAGGCCCGTCAGCCTCAGCCCGCGTCGACGAGCGTACCGACCTGCTCACCCTTCATGATCTTCATGAGGTTGCCGGGCTGGGTCATGTCGTAGATACGCAGGGGCAGCTTGTTTTCGCGGCACAACGCAATCGCYGCGGTGTCCATCACTTCGAGGCGGCGCTCGATCACCTGGTTGTAGGTGAGGTGGTCGTAGCGGGTGGCGGTCGGGTCACGCTTCGGATCGGCCGAATAGATGCCGTCCACCTTGGTGGCCTTGAGCAACAGATCGGCGCCGACTTCCACGGCACGCAGGGCGGCGGCGGAGTCGGTGGTGAAGAAGGGGTTGCCGATGCCGGCGGCGAACAGCGCGACGCGGCCCTTTTCGAGGTGGCGGATGGCGCGACGACGGATGAAGTCTTCGCAGACTTCGTTGATCTTGATGGCGCTCATGGTGCGTGCTTCGCCACCGAGCTTTTCGATGGCGTCCTGCATGGCCAGAGCGTTCATGACGGTCGCCAGCATGCCCATGTGGTCGCCGGTGACGCGATCCATCCCGGCGGCGGCCAGACCCGCGCCACGGAAGATGTTGCCGCCTCCGATAACGACGCCGATCTGCGCGCCGGCGTCACGCACTTCGAGAATTTCCTTGGCCAGCCCACCGATCACCTTGGGATCGATGCCGTAGTCCTCTGCTCCCATAAGGGCTTCACCGGAGAGCTTGAGCAGGATGCGGCGGTTCTTCAGCGGGGTGCTCATGGGGAATCTCCAGTTTGTGTGGGGCAAAACGGGCTTAGTTTAACGCGCACAACGTTGTTACAGCTATGTGAATAAACAAATGTAGGAGCCGATTCATCGGCGAAAGGCCGGTCGCTACGCGCCCCATGTAACCAGCGGCGTTCGCCGCGGCGGGCGCGGACGTAGCGGCGCAGAGCCTTCGGTGCCCACCCTCGCTGCTCAGACACGTCCTCCGCGTTTCGTACCGGAAAGTCCGCTGCGCGGACCATGTTCTTATTGGCCTGCGGCCGCTCCACTTGTGCGGAACTCGCCTCGAGGGTGGGCACCGAAGACTCTTCCCATCCCTGAGGTTCGTGCGGTCGTGCCGACAAAGCATTGCCGCTTCGGCTGCTGGCTCGTCGCCATCGCCAAGGTCAACCGCGTCGCGCCGGTCGCGATCGTCCCCGCGAGACGCCCAGGTGTACGAAGCGACGGCGAAGCCGAGCCCGCGAAGCCGAAGGCGAGCCATGCGCGAGTTGCGAGTTGCGAAAGAATGCCCCGCCCRAAASCCGAGCGSCCGGGCCCCGGTAATCCGCGAAGAACCAAAAAAAAGGCACCCGAAGGTGCCTTTTTTGCGGTTACTCAGTAATCGCGCTTCTTGCGCGGCGGCTTGCCGCCACCGGGACCACCCGCGCCGCCCGGACCACCGGGGCGTGCACCCTGGGGACGGAAGCTGCGCTGCGGCGGACGCGAAGCGTTGCCGCCGTTACCACTCTGCGGGGCTTCGACGCCGTCCCACTCGGCGATCTTCAGCTGCTGCTGGGCGACCCACACCTTCTTCAGGTGGGTGAAGATCTCCGGCGGCATGCCCTCCGGCAGGTCGATCAGGCTGTAGTCGTCACGGATGCTCACGCGACCGATGAACTTCGCCTCGACGCCGCCCTCGTTGGCGATGGCGCCGACGATGTTGCCCGGCTTGACGC
>NZ_JBFUJE010000023.1:0-21713 GCF_056401535.1 Luteibacter sp. P4_E6
GCCACGCCCGCGGTGAGCAACACGAGCGCACCACCGGTCAGCGGTGGTCTCGATGCGCCGTTGCCGTTCTGCCCTGCCATCGATCAACCGCCGCGCTTGGCCGGGACCGGCTTCGGGGTCGCATCCACGGTGTTGGCGCGGATGATCTCCTCGGCGTGCTGGTCAGCTTCGCCCATCTCCTGCTCATAGACGTTCGTGCTTGCCAACGGCTTGCCGCGAGCGGTATCGGACAACACGCGACCATCGCGGTCGTGCGTATCGACGTTGACGTCGGTGGACAGGCCGATGCGCAGCGGATGCTTGCGCAGGTCCTCGGCATCGATCGCAATGCGTACCGGTAGGCGCTGAACCACCTTGATCCAGTTACCGGTGGCGTTCTCGGCCGGGAGCAACGAGAACGCACTGCCCGTGCCGGCGTTAAGGCCGATCACCTTGCCGTGATATTCCACGTCGGAATACATGTCCGTGGTGATCTTTACCGGCTGACCGATGCGGATGTGCTCGAGCTGCGTCTCCTTGAAGTTCGCGTCCACCCACAGGTCCGACAACGGCACGACGGTGAGCAGATCCTGGCCTGCCTGGATGCGCTGGCCCACCTGCACCTGGCGGCGCGCGGCATAACCTTCGATCGGCGAAACGATGGCGTTGCGGCCGTTGTTGACCCACGCGTTACGGAACTGGGAACGCGCCTGGATCACCGCCGGATAGGTATCGACGGTCGTGCCGTCGACCTGCGCATGCGCCGCTGCCGCTTCGCGCTCGGAGGCGTCCAGTGCGGCCTTCGCCTGTTCCATCTGGCGCTTGCCGCTATCGACTTCCTCGGCGGATACAGCACGACGCTCAAGCAGCGGATGGCGACGGTTGTATTCGTCGCGCGCCTGCTCGTACTGGGCACGCCGCTGCGGGATCGCGGCGTCGGCCTGGTTGGCCTGCTGCATCTTTGCCTGGGCCTCGCGTACGGCCTGCGCGAGCTGGCCCTCCGCGTTCATCAGGGCAACGTTGGCATCCACGGGGTCGAGCTTGATCAGCACCTGGCCTGCATGGACACGCTCGGTTTCCTCGGCGTCCACCTCGATGACGGTACCGGGCACACGCGATGAGATCGTCACCATGTCGCCTTGCACGTAGGCGTCATCGGTGGTCTCGCGTTTGGAGAGGACGAAGATATAAAACAGCAACCAGCCCAGGGCGGCGAGGATGAAGACCGCGGCAATGATGGAGAGGACGATGACTTTCTTGCGCTTGGCCTTCGGGTCTTCTTTTTTGTCGTCGTCCTTGCCGTCCTTGTCTTTACCATCCTTGTCCTTGCCGTCTTTCTCCTTGTCCTTGCCGTCCTTGTCTTCCCCGTCGTCGTCGCCMTCCTTCTCGTCGTGCTTCTCCTCGTCACGCTCGCCGCGCGGCGACTCGTCACCGTACTTGTGCAGGTACTTGTAGCGATACTTGAAAGGCAGCGGCGCGGTGCCGGTTTCGCCGTCGTCGCGCGGCTCGTCGTTTTCTGGGGTCATCGCGGGGAGTCCTTGCCGGTGTTGCCAGCCGGAAGAGCGGGAGCGTCGTCAGCGTAGTACCCGCCGCCGAGCGCGTGGATGAGGGAAAGGTTTGCCGAAAGCATCTGGCTGGTGAGCTGCAGGCGCGCGTCGCGCTGCTGGTCGAGCTGCATGTCGGCGTTGAGCCAGGTGCGATCGTCGATCAGACCTTTCGAGCGACGGTCGGCCGCTTTGGTCCGCTGGGCCGCGCTGGCGTCGTACTGCCGGTCTACCTGCACGCGCTGGTCGTCGAGCATCTGCAGGGTCGTGACGCTCTGGGCAATCTGTCCGGCCGCCTGCACGACGGCACCGTCGTATTGCGCCACGGCGGTGTCGAGCTGCGCCTGGGCGCTCTCGAACTGGGCGCGAAGGCGTCCACCGCTGAAGATCGGTAGCTGGATGGACGGACCGATGTTTGCGAGCTTCAGGTCGGTACGCGTGCCCGACCCAAGATCCGGATACGTCCGCAGGAAGGCCGCCAGTCCCGTGAGACTCACGTCGGGGTAGTAAGCCTTACGGGTCTGGTCGATGTTCTTCGAGGAGGCCTCGATCTGCCAACGGGCGGCGGTGATATCGGGACGCCGCGCCAGCAAGCCCAACCGCGCGCCGGCGGGCAGCGTGGTGTCGGGCGTCGGCAGGGGAGACGGCGTGAGCGTGCCGAGATCCTTGGGCGAGACGCCGGCAAGCGCGGCCAACTGCACGAGGTCGAGGCTCGCCGCGCCTTCGAGCTGGGCCACAGCGCGTCGCTGCTGGGCGAGCTGGCCATCGGCCTGGTCGAGCGAGGTGGGATCGTCGAGGCCGGCGTGCACACGTAGCTCGACCAGCTCGCGGTATTGCGCCGAGCTGTCCGCCGCGTGCCGGGCGACCTGGAGCCGCGCCTGCTGCGCCTGCCAGTCGTAATAGGTGTTGACCACGTTGTACTGCAGCGACGTCGCCGCCGACGCGCGCTCTGCTTCAGCGGCACGGGCCTGGCCGACGGCAGCGGATACGGCGTCCTTCTGCTTGCCCCAGATGTCGAGATCCCAGGTGGCCAGCGCGCCGGCTGCCCCGCTGTTGCTCCAGCTCTTGCCAGGGTTAAGCTGGAAGCTCTGGGCGCTGCCGGCTGCACCCGGCACGTCGCCTTTGACGGCGACATCGCTGTATCCGTGGGTCCCACTGAGCAAGCCGCGCACCTGCGGGTTCAGATCGGCCCGCGCGGAATCCACCGCGCGCGTCGCCGTGCGATAGCGTGCCTCGGCCTGCTCCAGGTCCGGCGAGCCACGCATGGCGATATCGACGATCCGGTCGAGCTGTGCGTCGCCGTAACGCTTCCACCACTCCGGCTGCGGCCAACCGGCCTGGGTCGTAGGCAAGCCGGCGATCGGCACCTCCTCCCGAGGCGCAAAGGCAGGCGGGCGCACCGCTGGCGCGCAGGCGACGACGAACAGGGCGGTGCCGAGAACGGCGATACGGACACCGCCGCATCGGCGACGGAACCGGCTTGGGGAGGACGCCATGGCATTCCAGGTGAAGGCTGCTTACGACGGTGAAAAATATCAGCGCACCGCGTGCGCACCGCGTGACGGTGGCCGTCAGCGGCTAAGCTATGCGCCGTCCCCTCGCCCGGAATGCTTAGCCAGTGAACGACCTGATCAGCGCCATCCTCCTCGGCATCGTCGAAGGGATCACCGAGTTCCTTCCCGTCTCCAGCACCGGTCACCTGCTCATCGCAGAGCGCTGGCTCGGCGCGCGCTCTGACCTGTTCAACGTGGCAATCCAGGCAGGCGCCATCCTCGCGGTGACCTTCATTTACTGGCGCACCCTGTGGAGCATGGTTCAGAACTGGCGGCGCCCGGAGACGCGCGACTACGTCATGAAGCTCGCCGTGGCGTTCCTCATCACGGCAGCCCTCGGCCTGGTCGTGACCAAACTCGGTTTCAAACTGCCGGAGACGATCACCCCGATTGCCTGGGCGCTGATCATCGGCGGCATCTGGATGATTGCGGCCGAGAAGGTCGCGATGCACCGTCCCGACCAGGTGGCGATCACGTGGCGCGTGGCGATCCTGGTTGGCCTGGCGCAAATTGTTGCGGGCATCTTCCCGGGTACGTCGCGCTCCGCGTCGACGATCTTCGTCGCCATGCTTGCGGGCACCAGTAACCGCGCGGCCGCCACCGAGTTCGCCTTCCTTGTCGGCATTCCGACCATGTACGCCGCCACGGGCTACGAGTTGCTGAAGACCTTCAGGCAGGGCGGTGCCGCCGGCGAAGACTGGACCGGACTCGGCGTCGCTTTCGTCGTCTCTACGCTCGTCGCCTTCGTCGCGGTGAAGTGGCTGCTCGGTTACATCCGCTCGCACAAGTTCACCGTCTTCGCCGTGTATCGCATCATCCTCGGCATCGCGCTGTTGCTTCTGCTTCCTGCGGGCGGTTGAGTCACCGTCCCGGCCATGAACACCCGCTACCGGCTGCTCGATCTGACGATCGACCTCGCGCGCCAGCGGGTGGAGCGCGGTGACATCGCGCTCGATGTGGCCGGACTCAGTTTCCAGCTATTGGCGTGCCTGATCGAACGCGGCGATCGCGTCGTTGGCTTCGACGAGCTGATGGAGGTCGTCTGGGCGCCCGCCGTGGTGAACGAGGAAACCGTGACCCAGCGCGTTCGCCTGCTGCGTCAGGCGCTGGGTGACGATGCGCGCCAGCCACGCTATATCCGCACCGTGCGCGGACGCGGATACCGGCTGGGTGCGCCGCCCGAACCGCTCGCCGAGGAAATCGCGCCGCGACGGCATGCGATCTGGCCGGCACTCGCCGCCGTCAGCGTACTGGCCGCCGTCGCGCTGGGTGCCGGTTTCCTTGGCCGCGAACAGAAGCCAGTACCGACCGCGCAAGAGGAACTTCTCCAGCGCGCCCATTGGTATGCCGCCATGGGCCAGCGCGAAAACAACGAACGCGCGCTCGCCCTCTACGACGGTGCCTTGCACGAGGCCCCCGACGATGCCGACGCGCTGACCGGTGCGAGTCGGACGCGGTCGGCACGCACCTGTCTCTACAACACTGGGGCGGATGACGCGCGCGATGCGTTACGGCTGGCGGGGCGCGCCGTCGCATTGCGGCCCGATCTCGCCGACGCGTGGTCCGCACTGGGCTATGCGCGCGATTGCCTTGGCGATATCTCCGGCGCTATCGCCGGATACGAACAAGCCGTGCGACTGGAACCTTCCGACGACGCCAGCCGTTCGTCGGCCGCCTACCTGTATCAGGAGCAAGGTCGTCTGGCCGATGCGTTGCGAGCCAATCTCGACATGCACGGCGACCCGGCACGCGTACGTTTCCGCGACGTCCAGGTCGCGCGCGAGTACGAGCTGCTCGGTTTCGGCGCGGCGGCCGAGGTCCGTTATCGACGCGTCTTCGAACTGTCGCCAGACAACGTTTTCTCCAACCTTGCCTGGCCCGCCTTCCTTTTCGCGCACGGTCGTTTCGACGAAGCGCGCGCGGCGCTGGACCAGGCCCGGGCGCGGGGTACGCCGCGCGCTGAGCTGGCGCAGCTGGATGGCGAACTCGCCCTGCGTCGCAATGACCCGGTCGCCGCGGCCAACGCGTTCGCCGAAGCCCATGCGATTCGCCCCGACTCAAGGCTCCAGACGACACTCGCGGCCGTCTATGGGCGCGTTCCTGCCAGCCCGGCGTGGCTCGCCGATCGTATTGCGCAGACCCGCTCCAGCCTGGTTGACGACCCATGGCCATCCAGCCGGCTCGAACTGGCGGTCCTGCTGCAGGCAACCGGCGATCGGCGCGGTGCGATTGCCGCCCTTTCCGACGCGGTGGACAAGGGGTGGCGGGACGCGGGCTACCTCCGCGCCTCGCCCTTGTTCGCCTCCATCGCCGGGGATCCGGCTTTCGAGGCGGTGCTCGCTGCTATCGATCGCCGGGTCACGGCGGAACGGGAAAGGGTGCTTGCGGCGCCCTGGTGCCCCGCCGACCTGAAAACCCGGCAGCTTATGCAGGAAAGCAATCAGCGCGGCAGGGACTTAAGAATGTAATCGCGGAAGATGGCCTGGGACTGGGGGTGGGCGAAGCTCTTGTTGTAAGCCTTGCTGGTGACCACGGTGACCAGGCCGCGTTCGGGCAGGACGAACACATAGTTGCCGCCGTTGCCGCTCATGGCCCAGACCTTCGTTTCCACACCGCTTATCGGGAAGCGGAACTGCCACCACAGGTAGCCATAGTCCGCATCGTCGCGAGCCTGGGCATGGGGCGTCAGCATGGTGGTCACCCATGCCTTCGGCAGCACCTGCTGGCCGTGCCACCGACCGCCATCGGCAACGAGCAGGCCGATTCTGGCGAGGTCGCGGGACCGGTATCGCGTGCCGCCTCCGCCCATGCCGACGCCCTCACTCGAGGTATTCCACTTCACCTGGGTGATGCCCAGCGGCTGTTCCAGCGCTTCGTGCGCGAACCGGGCCAGCGGCATCTTCGTCGCCCGCTCCACCACGGCGCCGGCCAGGAAGGCACCGGCGGTGCAGTAGGAGAATGTGCGCCCATACGGCGAATCCTTCGGACGGGTGACCCAGGGCGCGTAACCGCGAATCGGGATGTTCAGGGCGAAGTCCAGCCAGCGTTCGGAGACGTACATGCGCTCTTCGTTACCGGCGGAGAATTCATTCTCGTCATCACACTCGAGGATCGAGCTCATCGTGATGAGGTCTTCGAGGGTGATCGCCGCCCGGCGCGGGTCCGGATGAGCGATGGAAATCTCGGGAAAGTATGCGTACACGGGGGCCGACACGTCACGGATCGCCCCGCGCTGGATGGCGGCGCCGACAAGCATGGCCGTCAGGCTCTTGCTGGCCGAGCGGACGTCGTTGAGCAGGTCGGCCGAGCCGTCGTTGAAATAGTGCTCGTAGACCAGCTGGCCGTGGTCGACCACCAGCACGCTGGTGATCTGCTTGAAGCTGCCGTCGACCATCTTGTCGTCGAGGCTGGCGAGCGTGGCGGTGTCCCAGCCAAGCTTCGCGGCGTCGGCGACTGGCCAGCCGTCAGGGGAGGTGACGGGCGGCTGGTATTGGCTGGCCGCGACCGGGAAGGCGGCGACGAGGATCAGGGTGGCAACGGTGCGGCGCATGGTGGGGCTCCTTGGGAAGAGCCCCGAGTGGACTGCCTTGCGTCATGAAGCGCCTGACGTCCGGGTGAAGTTTTGTGAAGTCTCGCTTACGCCACCGCCGCGATACGCGCCGGCTCGCCCCTGCGGATCCTTTCCAGCTCGGCCATCTGCTGCTGCACGATCTGGCATTGCGGCGTGCTGGTGCGCTGGAACAGCTCACTGGTCCACTCGATGAAGGCCTGCACGCGCGCCGAGAGGTGGCGCTTCTGCGGGTAGACGATCCAGAGGTTGGAGCCGGTGGAGATCGTGTCCGTCATGATGATCTCGAGCAGACCCTTGTCGAGCGCGCTCGCAGCGAGGCAATGGGGTGCCTGGATGATGCCCAGACCGGCAATGGCCGCCTGGATCACCGATTCGCCGTCGTTGATCATCATGTGGGCATCCACGTCCACGGCGACGCGGCCACTCGGGGAGTCGAACTGCCACTGGGACGGCTTGCCCGTGCTCGGGTGGACGAAATTGACGGTGCGATGGGTCTTCAGGTGTTCGATGGTCGTCGGCACGCCGTGGCGGGCCAGGTAGGCCGGCGAGGCACAGAGTACGTTGCTGAAATGACCGATCTTGCGCGCGATCAGGCTGGAATCTGCCAGCTCACCCATGCGAATGGCGCAATCGAATCCTTCCTCGTTCAGGTCGAACGGGAAGTCGCACATGGTCAGCTCGAGGCGGATATCGGGAAACTTTGCCTCGAATTCGGCGAGGTTCGGGATGAGCGCCGCACGCCCGACAGCGGACGACGCCGCCACCCTGAGCTTGCCCGCAGGCTTCGTTTTCGCATACCCCAAGGCTTCGGTGGCCTCGGTCAGATCGGCGAGGATCTCCTTGCAACGTGCGTAGAACGCGGAGCCATCGTCGGTCAAACGCAGTGAACGTGTCGAGCGAAAAAAGAGCCGGGCACCGAGGCTCTCCTCCAGGCGGGAAATCGCCCGGCTGACACCCGACGGCGTCATCTCAAGATGCTGCGCTGCGGAAGAAAAGCTCTTGGCCTCAACCACGCGAACAAAAACGCTGATAGCGGAAAAGTCTTCCATCGCGGACTCCGGGGGTCTTCATTCGTGACTGCGAATCACAGGCGCGATGATTGTAGACCCATTTAAGCCTTGACGAGCAAGACTTAGATTACGCCCCCTGAGACGGACCGGCTTKATCTCAACCAAGGTTGAGGTTGCATCCTGCACCGCCGCACGACTTTCCCGCCTACTTATCAAGCTCTCAGGACATCGTCATGAAGAAGAAACTCCTGTTCGGTTCGTCCGCGCTCGCGGTCGCGATCGCTTCGGCGCTCTGGCTCAGCGCCGGCAGCTCGCCGACGCATGCCGCCGAGCCCGCCGCCGCCAAGCCCGCACCGGAAGTCACCGTGGCCCAGGTGTTGCTGCGTCCCGTCTCCGATGCCAACGCGTTCACCGGCCGCATCCAGGCGGTGGATACGATCCAGATCAAGCCGCGCGTCAGCGGCTACGTCGACTCGGTGCATTTCCGCGAGGGCGCCGCCGTGAAGAAGGGCGACCTGCTCTTTACCATCGACCCCCGCCCGTACCGCGCCGAGACTGACCGCCTTGCCGCCAACCTCGCCCAGGCCAGGGCGGAAGCGAAGAATGCGGATGCCAATGCGGCCCGCGGCAGCAAGCTGGTCCAGCAGCACGCCGTGTCCCAGGAAGAAGCCGACCGTCTCGATACCGCCGCCGCCAGCGCCAAGGCGCAGGTCGCTTCGGTACAGGCGGCGCTGGATAACGCCCGCCTCAATCTTTCCTTCACCGAGGTTCGCGCCCCCGTGGGCGGCAAGGTCAGCAATGCCCAGATCACCGCCGGCAACCTCGTCACCCCGACCGACACGCTGACCAGCGTCGTCACCGTCGACCCGATGTATGTCTACTTCGACGTGGACGAGCAGACCTTCCTCAAGCTCGATCGCCTGCGCCGCGCCAGTGGCCATGCGCCCGACGTGGAAATGGGTCTGGCCGACGAACAGGGCTATCCGCACATCGGCAAGATCGACTTCGTCGACAACCAGATTCGCGCCGGTGCCGGCACGATCCGTCTGCGCGCCGTGTTCCCGAACACCGACGGCGAGTACACCGCCGGCCTGTTCGCGCGCGTCGAACTGCGCAGCGGCAACACCCAGCCGCGCGCCCTGATCGACGACAAGGCTGTGGGTACCGACCTCGGTAACAAGTTCGTCTACGTCGTCGGCAAGGACAAGAAGGTGGAATACCGCCGCGTATCGACCGGTGCCCTTGTGGATGGCTTGCGCGTGGTCGACTCCGGCCTCAACGCCGAGGACGTCGTGGTCGTGAACGGCCTGCAGCGCGTGCGCCCGGGCGTGGAAGTGAATGCGAAGCGCGTGGCGATGGCCTCGCTGGTGCCGGAAAGCGCGCGTAACGTCGCCGCCGCCCGTCCCGCCGGCGTCGACAGCGTGGCGAAGACCCAGGACTGATTCCTCATGAAAATCGCGCAATATTTTGTTGAACGCCCCATCCTGGCGGGCGTGCTGTCGGTCCTGTTCCTGATCGCGGGCGGTATCGCCGTGTTCAAGCTGCCCATCAGCGAATACCCGGAGGTCGTCCCACCGACCGTCGTGGTCAAGGCGAGCTATCCCGGCGCCAACCCGAAGGTCATCGCCGAAACCGTCGCCACGCCGCTCGAAGAACAGATCAACGGCGTGGAAGGCATGCTCTACACCTCGTCGCAGTCCACCAGCGATGGCCAGATGACCCTGACGGTCACCTTCGCCCTCGGCACCGACCTCGACAACGCGCAGGTGCAGACGCAAAACCGCGTCGCGCAGGCCCTGCCCCGACTGCCCGAGGAAGTGCAGCGTCTCGGTGTCACGACAACCAAGAGCTCGCCCGACCTGACCATGGTCGTGCATCTGACCTCGCCGGATAACCGTTACGACATGCTGTACCTGTCGAACTATGCCCGTACGCGCATCAAGGACCAGCTCGCCCGTCTCGACGGCGTGGGCGATGTCCAGCTGTTCGGCGCAGGCGAGTACAGCATGCGCGTGTGGATGAACCCGGAGAAGCTGGCCATCCGCAACCTGACCACGGGTGACGTGATCAAGGCGGTGCGCGAGCAGAACATCGAAGTGGCTGCCGGTGCACTCAACGCGCCTCCCGGCCCGAACTCGAATGCCTTCCAAGTCAACATCAACACGCAAGGTCGCCTCGTCACCGAGGACGACTTCCTCAATATCATCGTGCGTAGCGACCCCACCGGTTCGGTCACCCACCTGCGCGACGTCGCTCGCGTGGAACTGGGCTCCAGCAGCTATGCCCTGCGCAGCCTGCTGAATAACCGCGAAGCCGTGGCGATTCCGATCTTCCAGCGCCCGGGCTCGAACGCCATCGCGATTTCCGATGAAGTGCGCGCGGAGATGGCAACGCTGAAGAAGGACTTCCCGCAAGGCGTCGACTACACCATCGTCTACGATCCGACCGTGTTCGTGCGTGGCTCGATCGAAGCGGTCGTGCACACCTTGTTCGAAGCGATCATCCTCGTCGTACTCGTGGTGATCCTGTTCCTGCAGACCTGGCGCGCATCGATCATTCCGCTCGTCGCCGTGCCGGTCTCGCTGATCGGCACGTTCGCGGTGATGTACCTGGTCGGCTTCTCCCTCAACGCACTGTCGCTGTTCGGACTGGTGCTGGCCATCGGTATCGTCGTCGACGATGCGATCGTGGTCGTGGAAAACGTCGAGCGACATATCGAGCACGGTCTCGATCCGAAAATGGCCACGCGCCAGGCCATGACCGAAGTGACCGGTCCGATTGTCGCCACGGCGCTGGTGCTGTGTGCCGTGTTCGTCCCCGCCGCCTTCATCAGTGGTCTGACCGGCCAGTTCTATCGCCAGTTCGCCCTGACGATCGCTATCTCGACCGTGATCTCCGCCTTCAACTCGCTGACCCTGAGCCCGGCACTCGCCGCGCTGCTGCTGAAGGGCCGTGATGAGCCGAAGGACAAGCTCACCGTACTGATGGACCGCAGCCTCGGCTGGGTCTTCCGTCCGTTCAATCGCGTTTTCGAGCGTGCCTCGAACTCGTACGTCGGCGGCGTGAAGAAGATCCTGCGTTTCGCGGTGGTGATGCTGGTGCTGTATGCCGGCCTGGTTGGCCTGGGTGTGCTCGGCTTCGCGAAGACCCCGACCGGTTTCGTCCCGCCGCAGGACAAGCAGTACCTGGTCGCGTTCGCGCAGCTACCGGATGCCGCCTCGCTCGACCGCACCGAAAGCGTGATCCGCGAAATGGGCGACATCGCACTGAAAGACCCGGGCGCTGCGAACGCCGTGCAGTTCCCGGGACTGTCGATCAACGGTTTCACTAACAGCACCAACTCGGGCATCGTCTTCGTGACGCTGAAGCCATTCGAGGAGCGCCGCGACAAGGATCTCTCCGCGGACGCCATCGTTGCACGCCTCAACGCGAAGTTCGCTTCGATCCAGGGTGCGTACATCGCGATCTTCCCGCCGCCGCCGGTAAACGGCCTCGGCACGATCGGTGGTTTCCGCATCCAGCTCGAGGATCGTGGTGACCTCGGCTTCGACGAGTTGTACAAGCAGACCCAAGGCATCATCGGGGCCAGCCAGAAAACGCCGGAGCTCGCTCATCTGTTCAGCAGCTTCCAGGTGAACGTGCCGCAGTTCGACGCGGACATCGATCGTGAGAAGGCCAAGTCCGAAGGTATCGATCTGGGCGACGTGTTCCAGACCATGCAGGCGTACCTGGGCTCGCTCTACGTCAACGACTTCAACCGCTTCGGTCGCACCTACCAGGTGAACGTGTCGGCAGAGCCGTCGTTCCGTCACGAACCATCCGATGTGATCGGCCTCAAGACCCGCAATGCCGCCGGTGACCTCGTGCCGCTCGGCTCGTTCCTGACGATGCGCCAGACCAACGGGCCGGATCGCGTGCAGCACTACAACGGCTACCCGACCGCCGAGATCAACGGCGGCGCGGCACCGGGATACAGCACGGGACAGGCGCAGGAAGCGATGGAGAAGCTGGTCAACACGAGCCTGCCTAACGGCATGAGCTACGAGTGGACCGAGTTGACGTATCAGCAGATCCTTGCCGGCAACACCGCGGTACTGGTGTTCCCGCTGTCGGTACTGCTCGTCTTCCTGGTGCTGGCGTCGTTGTACGAGAGCCTGAGCTTGCCACTGGCGGTCATCCTGATCGTACCGATGGTGCTGTTGTCCGCGATCGCCGGCGTGATCGTCACGGGCGGCGACAACAACATCTTCACGCAGATCGGCCTGATCGTGCTGGTGGGCCTGGCCTGCAAGAACGCCATCCTCATCGTCGAGTTCGCTCGCGAAGCCGAGATCGAAGGCATGAACCGTGTAGATGCCGTGCTCGAAGCGGCCCGCCTGCGACTGCGTCCGATCCTGATGACCTCSWTSGCCTTCATCATGGGTGTGGTGCCGCTGGTGACCTCGCACGGTGCCGGTGCGGAGATGCGTCATGCGATGGGCGTGGCGGTATTCGCCGGCATGCTCGGTGTCACCTTCTTCGGCCTGATCTTCACCCCGCTGTTCTATGTGCTGATCCGCGGCTGGAACGAACGCTCGGCAGCGAACCGTGCTGCACGCCGTGAGCGTCGTCTCCTTGAACACGCGGCTCGGGAGTCGTGATCATGAAAACCATTCTCCGTAGTACGGCCCTGTTCGCGGCCCTCGTCCTCGCCGGTTGCGCGAGCGTGGGCCCCGATTACCACGCCCCGAAAGAAGCGCCGGTCACACTGCAAGGTGTGGACCCGGCGCAGCAGACCAGCGCGGCCTTCCAGGCACAGTGGTGGAAGCAATTCGGTGACCCGACGCTCGACAACCTGATCGTCCGGGCTGCCCAGGCCAGCCCGGACCTGAGGATCGCGGTAGCCCGCCTGAAACAGGCGCGCGCCGCCCTCGGTACCGCTAAGTCGCAGCAGATTCCGGATATCGAGACCGGCGTGGACTATTCACGTGCTCGTGAACAACAACCGGGCTTCACCGACCAGCGCCAGACGATCACCTCGTATCAGGCCGGTTTCGATGCGTCGTGGGAGCTCGACCTGTTCGGCGGCATCCGCCGTTCGGTCGAAGCCGCGCGTGCCGATGCCGGTGCCGGTGAGGCCTCCCTGCAGGACGCGCAGGTCACGCTGTTCGCCGAAGTCGCACGTAACTATTTCGACCTGCGCGGCACCCAGCTGCGCATCGATGTGGCCAAGCGCGACATCACCAACCAGCAGGACTCGCTGAAGGTGATCAATGCGCGTGTGGAGGTCGGGACGGGTGCCGAGCAGGACCTCGCTTCGGCCAAGGCGCGCCTGGCTTCCGTCGAAGCGCAGCTACCCGTGCTCGAAACGCAGGCCCAGGCCGACCAGTTCCGCATCGCGGTGCTGCTCGGCGCGCGCCCGGGTGAGCTCGACATCGATCTCTCGCCGGCCACGTTCAAGCCGATCGACGTCAGCCTCGCCATTGGCGGTGCCGATGAAGTGCTGCAGCGTCGCCCGGATATCCGCATCGCCGAGCGCGAGCTCGCCGCCGCGAACGCCCGTATCGGCGTGGCCAAGGCGGATTACTTTCCGCATATCACGCTGGGCGGATTCGTCGGCTTCCTTGCCGGCCGCAGCAATGACTTCGGCGGTGCGGATTCGCGCGCATGGCAGCTTGCGCCCAGCATCTCCTGGTCGGGCCTCAATGTGCAGCGCGTGGCCTCTGGCGTGAGAGGTGCGCGTGCACGGGCCGAAGAGGCGCAGGCCAACTACGACCGCACGGTGCTTACCGCCCTGGAGGACGTCGACAATTCACTGGTCGGCTTCAACCAGCAGCGTATCCGCGTCGAAAAGCTGGTCGTGCAGGCCAAGGAAAGCCGCCGTGCCGCGGAGCTTGCCAAGCTTCGCTATGACGCGGGCCGTACGGATTACCTGGAGCTGCTTGACGCCGAGCGTACGCAGCTCTCGGCGGAAGATCAGCTGGCGGAAGCCGAAGCCGGCATCAACACCCGCGCCGTGTCGCTGTACAAGGCGCTCGGTGGCGGCTGGCAGGCCTGCGGCAACAACGCGTGTAGCGAGGTTGCGAAAGCCCCATGAGCGCCGCGAAGGTTCATCGCCTGCCCGTGCAGACGAAGCGATCGAACCCGACCGCCGCGGAACCGCCGCTCACCCAGCGCATCGCGCTGGTGAGCGGCGCCAATCGCGGTATCGGACTTGAGGTTTCGAAGCAGCTTGCATCGCTCGGCGTTACCGTCTTCATGGGCATGCGCCAGCCGGGCAAGGGCGAAAAGGCCCTGAAGTCGGTGCGAGACATGGGCGGTGAAGCGTACGCGATCAAGCTCGACGTGACACGTGCAGCCGATATCGAGGCGGCCGTCGCCAACATCGATGGCCGTTTCGGGCGACTGGATATTCTCGTCAACAATGCGGGTGGTTACTTCGACCACGATGCCCGCGTGTCGAAACCTGATCTTGAACTCATTCGCGGCGCACTCGAAACTAACCTGCTCGGAGCGTGGTGCCTCACCGCCGCAGCGGTACCGCTGATGCGGCGTCATGGGTATGGACGCGTGGTCAACGTTTCGAGCGAGTGCGCCGTGAGCAACATGTGTGGCGAAACGGCTCCCGCCTATCGCATTTCCAAGGCAGCGCTCAATGCCTATACACAAGTGGCGGCGCGCGAGCTTGAGGGCAGTGGCATTCTCGTGAACGCGGTGTGTCCGGGCTGGACGGCCACCTCGCTCGGAGGTAGCGGCGGACGCCCCGTCGCCGACAGTGCCGAAGGGATCGTCTGGGCCGCACTCCTTTCGGAGCGCGAAGCCGCGAACGGCGGGTTCTTCCGGGATCACGCCAGGCTTGCCTGGTAGAAGGTTGGTTGGAGTCCTCAATTCTTGGGGTCTCCCGCCGTTACTGTTGTCCCGCCGCCAGCCGGTGGGCCTTGTCGTAAAGCGACTGCGCCTTTTCCCGGTCGCCTTTCTTCTGGTACGCCTCGGCCAGGCTATCCCACGCGTTCGACGACTGCGCGAACAGGTGCGTGTTGAGGATGAATACGCGAATGCATGCGTCGACACCGAGGTTCTCGCATATCGTATAACCACTCGCATTGACGGCCCGCTCGAGGTCCTTCCCCTTGAGCGCGGACTGCATGCCAAGGGATCGTTCCATGGCGGCCATGGTGCTGTCGGTGGATGGCCCTGTTGCGAAAGCGATGAGGCGCTCCTGCAGTGCTTCCGCTGGGAAATCGTCGGGCGCAACGGCGGCCATCGCGCTGTCCACCAGTACGCGTGACCAGACGTTTTTAGCGCTCCCGCTGGTGACGTAGATGACAGTGTACCTGTCGCCGCCGAGGTCACCTCTGAAGAGGAGGCGCACCCTGACCTTGGTGCCCCCGTCGTGCCCGACGTTCCAATAGAGGTCGCTGTTACCGTATTCCCAGCCCGTGGCGAAATCGCCGGTTCGGCCGTTCGGCAGCGTCGACTTCTGCCACAGCTTGCCGAGCGTCACCTTGTCGACCAGCTCGCCGCGTGCCATGCCACCGAGGAAGACGCGCAGGTCGTCCACCGTCGAGAACAGCGATGCGTGCCCGTATCCATACTGGGGCCACACGACCGGTGGATCCCGTTGCAGTTTCCCGTTCTTCCCGATGTATTCCGTGACGGCCCGGTCAGCGGGCACGGCGGATGCACCGAGAAACGTTCCACGCAGCCCAAGCCGACGCACGATGCGTTCGGCCACGATCTGTGGATAGGGCTTGCCGTAGTGTGCCTCCAGCAGCGCTGCAAGGACCACGTAGTTGGCCTGCGTGTAACGCGTCTGGGTTCCCGGGGGGAACTGCAGCGGCTTGTCTGCCAGAGCGGCGAACATCGCTTTCACCGTCGGTGGATACGGCCCGGACGGATGCTCCTTGTCGAAATAATCCGGAATGCCCGAGGTGTGATCGAGGAAGTTACGGACGGTGATCGCCTTCCAGCTGGCGGGGAGATCCGGAACGTATCGACTGGCCGGCTGGTCGACCTCCACGTCACCTTGTTCGATCAGCTGCATCACCAGGGTGTTGGTGAACAGCTTGGCCACGGAGTACATCTCGAAGACGCTATCCACGCTTGCGCTGCCACTCGCCCCGCGGAACAGCACCTCGTCGTTGTGGGTGACAATGACCGCCTGCCCGGCAATACCATAACGCTGCTCATTGATCTTCAGCTGTTCCGCCATGCGTGCCGCGGGCGTGTCGGTCGAGGTGGCATGCGCCACCGGAAACAGAAGAAGTGCTGCCAACAACGTGAGGCCCGAGCGATGCCGTTGTGCCATTGATCACCTGCAAAAGCGAAGTGCGTGCCCTTTCCTTACGCGGCACGAAGCGTATCCGCGAAGCTTAGGAAGGTACGGGCGTTCTTCGCAAGCCTTGAGGCCACCGGTTCACCGCAGCGCCACGTCCGCGCTGCCGTGAGAACCGCGTCAGTCGGCGATGATGGCTTCGGTGAAGAATCCGGGGCTACCGAAGTTACCCGACTTCAACACGAGGCGCAGGTTCGCGTGCCGTCGCCCGAGCGCGTGCAGCATCGGCACACCCGGCGCAAGCTCGCGGCCGATAAGGAAGGCTTCGATGCCGAGCCGGTCGACGACCGCGCCCGAGGTCTCACCGCCCGCGACGATCAGCCGCGAGAGCCCTTCGTCCGCCAGTTGGGAGGCGATCTCGGCGATCGCTCCCTCAAGCAGGGCCGACACACACTGTGCGCCGTGCGAGGCCTGGAGGGCGGCGACACGATCGGGTGAGGCACTGGTCGCGACGATGGCCGGGCCCTCGGCGAGATGCCGACGGGCCCAGTCGACCGCGGCTTTCACGCTCGCAGTGCCCGCAATCAACTCTTCGGCGCCAAGACGTAGCACCGGCCACTCGTGTTCGGCGATGTCCAGTTGCTCGAGGGTGGCCGCCGAGCAGCTACCAGCGAGCACCAGCGATCCTCGCAAGTCGTCGGGGGCGCGCATCATGCCGACATCACCAAGGTGCTCCCGGTCGACGACGATGGCTCGCGCCAAACCAAGACCCATGCCTGACGCGCCTGTCGACACATGGTCGTCCAACGCCACACGCCCCAACACCTCGAGGTCACTGTCCGTCACGGCATCGGCGATCACGCTACCGCAGCCGCTTAGTCGCAGCCGTGACAGCTCGGTCCGCACGGCGTCGTCACCGGCGCGGATCACCGCCAGCGAGAGCAGGCCTACCGGCAGACGGCTCTGGGCAGTCATCAGGCGGAGCAGGCTGGAGTCCCGCATGGGCGTGATCGGATGGTCCTTGAGGGGACTCTCATCGAGGCGGTCGCTGCCCACGAACAAATGCCCCTGGTAGACCGTGCGTCGATTGCGCGGAAAGGCCGGGCAAACGATGGGCATGGCACGATGTGGCATAGCCAGGGCTTCGGTCACCGGTCCGATGTTGCCCTCAGCCGTCGAATCGAACGTCGAGCAGATCTTGAACAACACGTGTGCCGCGCCGTGCGACCTCAACCACGCGTCCGCGGCGAGCGACTGTCGCACGGCGACGTCGGCGGGAACCGAACGGCTTTTCAGCGCAACGACAACGGCGTCCACGTCGGGCAGCACCATGCCCTCGGGCGGTACACCGATCGTCTGCACCACTCGCAGGCCATTGCCCGCCAGCGTGCTGGCCAGGTCCGAGGCGCCGGTGTAGTCATCGGCAATGGCGCCGAGATAGAGACTCATGCTGCCACCTTTGCGCCGTTCGTCCAGGGTGCCAGCCAGCCGAGGCCATCCTCGGTACGTCCGCGTGGACGGTACTCACAGCCGATATGCCCGATGTACCCGAGCCGGTCGAGTTCGGCGAACAGGAACGCATAGTTCAGCTCCTCGCCGTCGGGCTCGTGGCGCGACGGTACGCTCGCGACCTGGATGTGACTAAGTACAGGCATCGCACGGCGCAGGCGCGTGGTCACGTCCCCATGAATGATCTGCGCGTGATACAGGTCGAGCTGAAGCTTCAGGTTCGGCAGGCGCAGTTCTTCGATAAGCGCGAGAGCGGCGTCGACGTCGCTCATGAAGTAGCCGGGCATGTCACGACGGTTGACCGGCTCCAGCAGTACGTCGATCCCAAGCCCCATCGCGCGCTCAGCGCACCATCGGATCGATTCACGGTAGGCGCGCCAATGGTGGTCATCGTTCGGGGCAATGCCTGCCATCAGGTGTACACGCGGCACGCGTAGCGCCCGGATGTAAGGCGTGGCGCGTTCGAAGGCTGCGCGCACGTCGGCGGCGCGCGCGGGGATGGCTGCCATCCCGCGTTCTCCGGCCGCCCAGTCGCCGGCGGGAAGATTCATCAGCACCACGGCCAGGCCGTTACGTTCTACGCGGTCGACCACCTGCTCCACCGGGTGGTCATAGGGAAACAGGAACTCGACCGCACCGAAACCTGCCGCCGCCGCCGCATCGAAGCGGTCGAGGAAGTCGTGCTCGTTGAACATCATCGTGAGGTTGGCAGCAAAGCGCGGCATGGCAATTCCCTTAGCGGCGGTCGATGGATGTGGCGGGTTCGCCCGGCAGGTCGATGCCTGCGATGCGCGCGTACAGGCGGGCCACCGAGGCATCGTCGTCGCGCCCCATTCCCGCCGCGGATGTCATCACGAAGAGTTGCAGCGCGGCGCTGGCGAGCGGTACGGGGAAGACGCTGGTCCGGCCCATGTCGAGGACGATCCCGAGGTCCTTCACGAAGATGTCGACGGCGCTTCGCGGCGAGTAGTCACCGTCGATCATGTGCGGGACGCGGTTCTCGAACATCCACGAGTTACCTGCCGAGGCCGTGATCACTTCGTACACCTGCTGGAGATCGAGGCCTTCGTTGGCAGCGAAGGCGATAGCCTCCGCGGCTGCCGCAATGTGCACGCCCGCCAGTAGCTGGTTGACCATCTTGAACGCTGCGCCCTGCCCCGCGACATGGCCGAGCCGGTAGACCTTGCCGGCGATCGCGTCGAGTACGCACTCTGCACGGTCGAAGGCAGCGACGCTTCCGGATGCCATGACCGTCAGGCTGCCATCGGCCGCGCGCCCTGCTCCTCCGCTGATGGGTGCATCGAGGTAATGGCGGCCACTGGCTTCGACCTGCCGCGCCAGGTCGCGCGCCCTGCCCGGTGCCATCGTGGCACATGAAACGAACACGCCATCGGGCGCCATGCGCGTCGCGATGCCGTCGGTGCCGTCGGTGCCGAAGAGGAGTGCCTCGGTCTGGTCGGCGTTGACGACCACGCTGACAACGACGTCAGCGAGCTCGGCGGCGGCTGTCGCCGATGTGGCGACGTGTCCGCCGAGCGAGGCAAAGGCATTACGCCGATCCTCGCCGGGATCGAAGCCCGTGACGTGCGCGCCGGCACGCAGCAGACTCGTAGCGACACCGAGCCCCATGGAGCCAAGTCCCGCAACGACCACGCTCAGGCCAGCCCATCGGTCCGCCGTGTGGGGACTCGTCGAACTAACGCCGGGGATCGTGTCCGATCCGCTCATCGACATACGGTTCTCCAGAAGATTGTTGGACTGATTGCGCTACCATCACGTTACCCACAGGAGCCGGTGCCATGAGCGAGTCACGCCTGCGTGAGCAGATCTGCCTCTTCGCCCGATCGATGTTCGAACGCGGCCTTACCCATGGGTCGTCCGGCAACATCAGTGCCGTCCTTGACGATGGCGGGCTGCTGATGACGCCTACCGATGCATCGCTGGGATTCCTCGACCCTGCGCGCCTCTCGCGTTTCGATGCGCAAGGCCGCTTCGTCGATGGCGACAAGCCCACCAAGGAAGCGCCGCTACACAAGGCGCTGTACGAATCGCGTACAGGCTCGGGCGCCGTGGTCCATCTGCACTCCACGCACGCCGTGGCGCTGTCCATGCTTCCCGGCCTCGATCCATCGTCCGTGTTGCCACCGCTGACGCCGTACTACGTGATGCGCGTCGGCGATACGGCTCTCATTCCTTACCATCGCCCGGGCGATCCCGCCGTGGCCGACGCCATCCGCGGCCTGGCCGGGCGCTACGCTTCCGTCCTGCTGGCCAACCACGGGCCCGTCGTCGCGGGCACCTCGCTCGCGGCGGCCGTGAACGCGATGGAGGAACTGGAGGAAACCGCGAAGCTGCACATGCTCCTTCGCGGCCTCGATCCGCGCATCCTCTCGCCTTCCCAGGTCGATGATCTCTCCCGTGCGTTCGGCACGACCGGCGCAGTGTCGCCGCATGACGATCACTCCCACTGACTCATGCCGCTCGTTCCAGCTGGCCGCGCAGCAGCTCCGCGACGCGCTCCATGCCAAGGCGCGGACTGGTCAGCACCGGCACATCGAAGCGGACACCCGGCTTGTCGACGACGCGCCCCATCGATACTTGCGCGAGCACGATGAGATCGACATCGGCAGCCAGTTCACGCAACGCCCGTTCGACGATCATGTCGTGCTCATCGGCACGACCCGCAAGCAGGGCATCGAACGCGCCCTCGCACAGGGCTCGCGTGACACGTACGGATTTGCCCGCTTCATGCGCCACGCGCTCGATGAGCCGCGCCGTGGGGTCGAGCGTGGTCTGCACCGTCGCCGCGACGCCGATGCGCGTGGCGCTGGCGACCGCACGCTCAGCCATTGCCTGATCCACCTTCAGTATCGGCACCGAGAGCAGCGGGCGCACCGTGTCCGCCGCTTCACCCACGGACGAGCACGCATTGAGGATAAGGGTCGCACCCATTTCCTGCCCGATCATCATGTACTGGGCAAGGCGGCGGGTTACCGCCGGGGTAACGTGGCCGGCCGCCATCGTGTCCTTGAGCAGGCTGTCGTCGACGAGATTGACGATACGCACACCGGGCAACAACTCCGGCCCGAGCGAACTCAATGGCTGAACGGTGACGGGTCCGGTATGGACGATTACGAGCGTGGTCTGAGTAGGCATGGTTTCATCCTCCGTCGGATTCAGGGCTTCACGTAACGGCGCCAGTTGTGCGCCTCCTGGAAACCCAGCACGTCACGTGTCTTGCGGTTGGAGAGCAGCGTCTCGTACTCGCCGAGTTCGCCCTTGACCGGCACGTTCGGAAAATAGCGGCGGAGCAGTTCGGCGGTCGGAAGATCGGACGAGGCGTCGTTGTTGGCGGCGTTGAAGATCTGGAAGCCGAGGCCGTCCTTCTGGATGCCGAGGTCCACGATCTGGCCGAGGTCGCGGGCGTCGATGTAACTCCAGGCGATGCGCTTGCGGAAATCGGGCTTGGCGAAGAAGCCGGGGAAACCTGCGTACTCATGCGGTTCGATGACGTTGCCGATGCGAATCGCATAGATATCCATCCCCGTGCGGCCGGCGAAAGCCTGCGCGGTCTTCTCGTTGCAGATCTTGGAAAGGGCATAGCTGTCGCGCGGATCGACCGGGTAGTCCTCATCGAGCGGAAAATATTCCGGATCGCGCGGCGTGTGATTGAACACCAGGCCATACGTCGTCTCGCTGGAGGCGATGATCACCTTGCGAATGCCCAGCTTCGCGGCGGCTTCGATCACGTTGTAGGTACCCATCACGTTGATGCGGTAAACCTCGTTGTCCGGCACGATCATGATGCGTGGGATTGCAGCGAAGTGAACGACAGCATCGATGGGCTCGGGTGCCAGGTTCGGGTCGAATTCGTGCAGACCCGTGTAGCTCGACAGGGCATTGAACACCTGGCCCGAGTCCGTGATGTCCGTAATGAGGGTGCGGACTGCCGGGTTATCGAGCGGCTTCGTGTCGAGGTTGAGTACGCGATAGCCCTGGTCGACCAGGTACTGCACGACATGGCGCCCGGCCTTGCCGCTACCGCCGGTGAAGATGACGCGTTTCATGGAAACTCCTTGGGGGATGGGTCAGAACTTGTACTGGTCGATGTTCTCGGCGGTGAAGATCAGCGGCTCACTGAAGATGATCACCTTGTCTTTGACGGTGTAGTCGCCAAGGCCGGGAACGGAGAATGTGTCGTTGGGCTTAAGCGCATTGTTGGCGGCGAGGCGGGCGACATGCATCACCAACTGGCCCTCCTTCACCTCGTCCCACAACGGGCTGGCCTTGATG
>NZ_JBFUJE010000024.1:0-21611 GCF_056401535.1 Luteibacter sp. P4_E6
GTTTCTGTATCGCGCCGCGCGGATCCGCTGGCAGCCGTGGATGTTCGTCCTCGCCTCCAGCGTGCTCTATGTCCTCGACCACCTCTACCGGCTGGGGCAGGGGCCCTCGGAGTGGGCGACACTGTTCTGCTTCGGCCTCGCGTATGCGACGTCGGTGGTGCGCACCGGCTCGCTGTGGCTGGCTGTTGGCCTGCACTGGGGCTGGAACCTGGCCAACGTACTGATGGGGGACATCCTGCCGCATGATGTCGTGTCGACAACGTGGGCGCCCTTTCTTTCCGCCGCGGCGCACCTGGTCATCATGGGCGTGCTGTTCGCTATCCCTACGCAGCTCGAACGCGACGGGCTCGACGCCGACCTGGCCTGAACTGAAGGGACGGCTCAGAAGTGATAAACGAATGCCAGGGTCTCGGTCACCTGACGGGTCGAACCGAAGCGACTGACGAGCGGACTGGAGGCGGCATCGCCAAATAGCTTGCCGTAGCTCACGGCCAGCGCGAAGCCGGTTTGCTGCGACGTGGGAATGAAGGCGTCGTACTCGATATCCGCCGACTGCCCGCCGGCGCCAGGCTGCCATGCACGCGTACCGAGGTCGTCGGCCTCGCTCGGCGTCACGCCGAAGAAGCGGCGCATGGCCGGTCCGTTCATGCCTTGCACCTGCAACTCGAGCGAATGCTGGATGTACCAGACGTCCGGCAGTTGGTAGTCGGCGTAGATCGCCGCGTATGCGCCAGCGCCATCAGTGTCGTGGGCGATGTGGCTACCAACGCTGAACTTCTTCGTGAAGGCGTATTCGAGGTAACCACCTCCCTGGAAGCGCGGCGACAGCGAGGGGACCTTGCCGCCGAGCTGGCCCAGGTCGTCGCGCGTGCGTCCCCAGAGCCAACTGCCGTAAATGCCGCCATGCCAGTGCTCGCCGTGGATAAGATCGAGCTTGAGGCCATCGGAGGTGGAAAGCTCGCCCACGCCGGGGATTTCGATGTCGACATAGGGAATGCCCTGGTTGCGGCGATCCTTCGCGCCCTGCCACGCGGGAAGGCGTTGCACGCCAGCACCAAAGGCATAGGTGGGCGCGTCATCGTCTGCGGCATGGGCGATCGTGCAGGCTATCAACAGGGACAGGGCGGCAAAACTCGAACGACGCATGCGCAAGAGCCGGGATGGGGATAACGAGAAGCATGCCACAGGCGCCTTATGTCACGCTTTCATCACGGGAAAGGGATCGGAAAGGCAGTCCACGTAGCCTGCGCAGCATCCTGAAAACCGGCTGCTTACGTTGTGCTGAGCTCACCTGACTGGAACATCCTCTGCGACTTTGACGGCACGATTGCCGTCGAGGACGTCATCGACTCATTACTGGACCGTTTCGGCCGTCCGGGATGGGAAATCCTGGAGCGCGACTGGCGCGCCGGCGTCATCGGTTCGGCGGTTTGCATGGCCGGTCAGGTCGCCCTGCTCGACATGAGCCGCGCCGAGCTGGACCGTCATCTCGCCAGCCTTCACATCGATCACGGTTTCGCCGGTTTCGTGAAGGCGACGATCGAGTACGGCATCCCCATGGAGATCGTCAGCGACGGTCTCGATCACGCGATCCACGCCATCCTTGCCCACCATGGCATCGACAGCCTGCCGACCGTGGCCAATCACCTCGACCAGACCGATGCGCGCGCGTGGAACCTCACCTCGCCGTACAGCGTGGCCGGTTGCCGCAGCGGCACCTGCAAGTGCGCCCGCGCCGAAGTGGCCAAGGCACGCGGTGGCAAGACCCTGCTGATCGGCGACGGCGCGTCCGACTTCTGCGCCGCCGATCGCGTGGACTTCGTTTTCGCCAAGAACCGCCTCATCGAGCACTGCCGTGCCGCCGGCATCCCCTACGTGCCGATTGCCAGCTTCGACGAAGCCATCGAACTGCTTCCCGCCCTGATCGACGGCACCCTGCTGCCGCAGACCGTAATGCCCAATACCGCGACGAACGTCCAGGAAATCTCCGCATGACCATCCTCTCCAAGACCCCCCAGGTCGTCATCGACGACGCGACCCTGCTCGCCGACGAGGCGAAGTATTGTTCCTTCGGCGACACCGTTCATTACGTCGATCCGCCGAAGATCTTCCGTCACGCCGAAGGCAGCTACATCTACGACAGCGAGAACATCCCTTTCCTCGACCTGCAGATGTGGTACTCCGCCGTGAACTTCGGTTACGGCAACAAGCGCCTGAACGACACCCTGAAGGCGCAGATCGACCTGCTGCCGCAGGTTGCCAGCCAGTACCTGCACCAGGGCAAGATCGAGCTCGCCAAGACCATCGCAGTCGACGCCAAGCAGAAGTTCGGTCTCGACGGCCGTTGCCACTTCAATGTCGGTGGCGCGCAGGCGGTGGAAGATTCGCTGAAGATCGTGCGCAACGCACGCGGCGGCAAGAGCCTGATGTTCGCCTTCGAAGGCGGCTACCACGGTCGTACGCTCGGCGCTTCGTCCATCACGTCGAGCTACCGCTACCGTCGTCGCTTCGGCCACTTCGGCGAGCGCGCGCAGTTCATTCCGTTCCCGTATCCGTTCCGTCGCCCGAAGGGCATGACGCCGGAAGAGTATTCCGACGCCTGCGTCGCCCAGTTCGCGCGCCTGTTCGAAACCGAATACAACGGCGTGTGGGATCCCAAGGTCGGTGAGGCCGAATACGCCGCGTTCTACGTCGAGCCGATCCAGGGCACCGGCGGCTACGTGATCCCGCCGAAGAACTTCTTTATCGATTTGAAGAAGGTGCTCGACAAGTACGGCATCCTCATGGTGGTCGACGAGATCCAGATGGGTTTCTGGCGCACCGGCAAGCTGTGGTCGATCGAGCATTTCGGTGTGAACCCCGACGTGCTGGTGTTCGGCAAGGCGCTGACCAACGGTCTCAATCCGCTGTCGGGTATCTGGGCACGCGAAGAGCTGATCAATCCGGAGATCTTCCCGCCGGGCTCCACCCACTCCACGTTCAATTCCAACCCGCTCGGCACCGCGCTGGGCCTGGAAGTGATCAAGATGGGCTACGAGCTCGACTACGGCACGCGCGTGGCCGAGAAGGGCAAGCACTTCCTCGACGGCCTGCGCGACCTGCAGAAGCGCCACAAGGAAATCGGTGACGTGGATGGCCTCGGCCTCGCGCTGCGCGCCGAGATCTGCACGGACGACGGCTTTACGCCGAACAAGGCGCTGCTCGACCGCATGGTCGACATCGGTCTTGCCGGCGGTCTCACCCACAACGGCAAGAAGATCGGTCTCGTGCTCGATGTGGGCGGCTGGTACAAGAATGTGATTACGTTCGCCCCGTCGCTCGACATCTCTCACGACGAAATCGACCTGGCCATCGCGTTGCTCGACCAGCTGTTGACGCTGGCCAAGCGGGGCTGATCCCCGACAGCCTAGCGATGGCATAAGTGACTTTGCCCGGTCCGGATGCACGGCCGGGCTTTTTTCGGTTCATCGCGGATTACCGGGGGCCGGGCGCTCGGATTCGCCGTCGCTCTCTACACTTGGGCGTCTCGCGGGGAGACCTTGGTGCCCACCCTCGCGGCTCAGACACGTCCTCCGCGTTCGAGAAGGAAAGGCCGCTCCGCGGCCCCTGTTCTTATTGGCCTACGGCCGCTCCACTTGTGCGGAACTCGCCTCGAGGGTGGACACCAAGGTCTCTCACGACGATACGGTTGAGCTAAAGGAGAGCCGGTGCGTGGTGCCGTCGTCGGCCCCGGCTGTTCCCGCAACACCAGGTCGATGCGGAAGCCGTTGCGGGTAACCGGTGGCCGAACACCTTCCTTGCGTCTGCGCCGCCACGTCCACGCCCGCCGCGGCGTCCACGCCCGCGGCGGCGTGAGTTGATAGCGCCGAGAGAGGCGACGCCTTCGGCGAAGGCGCGAAGCGGCGTTCTACCAGCGCCCGATCACATGCTGCACAAGCAGACTCGTCACCGCCACCGCGGCCCACACGCCTAGCCCGAGCAGAATCGGCCGCGGTCCCGTCGACGCCATCCGCCTCAGGTCCGCCGACAGGCCAATGGCCGTCAGCGCGACAATGATCAGGCACTCCGCAATGAAGTGAATCACCGGCAGGGCGACTTCGGGAACGAGGCCGGTGGTGCGGATGCCCGAAGCCACGAGAAACCAGAGGATGAACCAGGGAAAGATCTTCGCCAGGCTGAAGTCGGTCGCCCCGCTGCGCTTCTCGCGCCAGGCGACGATGAGGGCGATGCCGAGGCTGATAGGAATGATCAGCGTGGCGCGCGTCAGCTTCACGATCGTCGCGAAGTCCCCGGCGGCGTGGCTGTAGCTGTAACCGGCCGCGACCACCGACGAGGTGTCGTTGATCGCCGTGCCCGCCCAGAGACCGAAGCCTAGGTCGGAAAGGCCCATCCAGTGGCCAAGGGCCGGGAAGAGCAGCACCGCGACGAGATTGAACAGGAAGATCGTCGAGATGGCGAACGCGGTGTCGTGCTCGTCAGGCTTGATGATCGGGACGATCGCGGCGATAGCCGAGCCGCCGCAGATGGCAGTACCCACGCCGATCAGCAGCTTCAGCTTGTCGTGCACGCCGAGCACGCGGCCCAGGATCCACGCGGCCAGGCCGGCGGCGGCCACCGTGGCCAGGGTCACCGAGAGCGACTCCATGCCCGTGTGGGCCACCTGGGTCAGGCTGAGTCCGAAGCCGAGGGCGATGATGGACCACTGCAGCACCTGTTTCGAGGCGAAGCGAATGCCCGGCTGGAAGCGTTCTTCCGGTGGCGCGAAATGGCGCACCAGGATGCCCAGCACGATGCCGCAGACGGCACCGCCGATGAGGGGCATGAGCCGGCCGAGACCGAAGGCCACGGCTGCCACCGATAAGGCGAGCAGGATGCCGGGCAGCCGGGGTGAGGATTGGGGAGGCAGGGCGACAGCGGACACGGGGTCGATCCTTTGGGCGATGAGCCATTGTCAGGCGCCGCCGTGGATAAGAATATTGAAAATGCCTGATCGGGTGTATAAGCATTACTTATGCATGCGATCAGTCCGCGCCAGCTCGAGGTCTTCGTCGCCATTGCCACGACGGGCAGTGTGCGGGCCGCCAGCGAGCGCCTGTTCCTGAGTCAGCCCGCGGCGAGCATGGCGCTTGCCGAGATGGAACGGCAGATCGGTTTACCGCTGTTTGCGCGCGAGCGTGGGCGCCTTCGACTGAACGACCGCGGCCGCGAACTTCTGCCGCTGGCGCGCGAGCTGATCGAACGCCATGCCGAGTTCGGCCGCCGTGCCGAGGGTTCGGTGGCGGAGCTCACCGGCGAAATCGGGATCGGTGCGAGCAATACGGTAGGCAATTACCTGGTCGGCGACCTGCTCGGCGCGTTCGCGAGCGGGCATCCTGGCGTCGCACTGCGGCTGGGTGTCGCCAACACCGCACGCATCGCGCAGGGGGTGCTCGATCACGATTTCGACATCGGCTGCGTCGAGGGGCCGGTCAATCACCCGGCGATCGAATCGCGTCCCTGGCGTGAGGACCGGCTCGTCGTTTGCGCCCGTCCCGATCATCCGCTCGCTGGAAAGGCCCGCCTGAAGCGCGAGCACTTCGCGGGCGAGCGCTGGGTACTACGAGAGCGCGGGTCCGCGACGCGTGCCCTCAGCGAGCAGGCACTGGCGGCGTTGCCCGCAGGGAAGGTCGTGCTCGAGCTCGACCAGTCCGAGGCGATCAAGCAAGCGGTGATCGCCGGCCTCGGTATCGCCTGCCTGCCCGAGGTGGCGATTGCGGACGCGGTGACGATGGAGCGGCTGGTGGTCCTGCCGACCCCGTTCCTCGACCTGAAGCGGACGCTGTCGATCCTGTTGCATCGGCAGCGCTACCGGGGGGCTGTCCTGGAAGCGTTCCTGGCCGGTCTCTGACTCAGCCAAGCACGCAACGGTTCTTGCCGGATCGCTTGGCGTCGTACATCGCCGAATCGGCGGCGACGACGATGCGGTCGTAGGCGTCGCCGGGGAGGAACAGGGTCACGCCGATGCTCGCACCGATAGTGACGCCCAGGCGCGACCCGCTGACCTCGAGCGTGTACGGTTCGGCGATCGCATCGCAAAGCGTCTGGCAGCGCGCCAGCGCCGCCTGCGCATCAGCAGCGTCATTGAGAAGGACGGCGAACTCGTCGCCACCCAGGCGCGCGACGGTATCCGACTCGCGCGTGCGGCCGTCGAGTCGACCCGAGATCGCCTTCAGCAGGGCATCGCCAGCCGCGTGCCCATGGGCGTCGTTGACGCCTTTGAAGCCGTCGATGTCGATGTACGCAAGCGCGAAGGAACCGCCGTCCGCGTCGCCCGCGACAATGGCATGCTCCAGTCGCTCACGAAAAAGAATGCGGTTGGGCAGGCCGGTCAAGGCATCGTGGGTTGCCTGGTGGCGAACCAGTTGCTCCATGCGGGTGCGCTCGGCCACCTCGGTGGTGAGTTGCTGGTTGCGCAGCGACAGCTCGTCCAGCGCCTGCTGCAGCAGTGCGCGGGCACGATAGAGCTCGAGGAAGATCTTCACCTTCGATTGCAGAATGACATCGTTGATTGGCTTGGCGATGTAATCGACCGCGCCCGCCGTATAGCCCTTGATGCGGTTGATGTCATCCGCGTAGGCTGCGRTGACGAAGATGATGGGCGTCTCGCTGAGGTGGTCGCTCTCGGAGATGAACTGGGCCACCTCGAAGCCGTCCATCTCCGGCATGTTCACGTCCAGCAGGACGAGCGCGAACTGGTGGTCCAGGCACAAGGCGAGCGCGTCATTGCCGCTGGCGGCTTCGTAGATATCGGCATCCGCGCGGGCGAGAAGCCGTCGCATGGCGACGAGGTTGGCCGGGGTGTCGTCGACGACGAGGATCTTGGGACGATTCGTATTCATGGAAGGCACAGTTCGTTGAGCTTGGCCGCGATGGCATCGAGGGGCAGGCACGCATCGGCGCCTGCCGCCTCCAGGCCCGCGAGGGGCATGACATCCGCTTCCGCAGTGAGGGGATCCTGCACGAGGGCAAAGCCACCGGCACGACGTACGGCGACCAGTCCCTGGGCGCCATCGGAGTTGGCGCCGGTCAGCAGGACGGCGATCAGGCCATCGTGCCAGGCGTCCGCGGCCGTTTCGAAAAGGACGTCGATGGACGGCCGCGCGTAGGCGACCTTGGCATCGACGCTGAGCGAGAAATGAAAGTTCGGTTCCACCATCAGGTGGTAACCGCTCGGCGCCACATGAATCACGCCGGGGTCGGCGGGGGCCCTCTCGCTGGCCTCGACCACGGGCAGGCTGGCATGGCGGTCAAGCAGATCGACCAGAATGGTCACGTCAGCCGAACCGGTATGACAGCAGATGATGATGGGCACGCCCAGCCGCGCGTCGAGGCCGGGCAACACGCATTGCAAGGCGGTGAGGCCTCCGGCGCTGCAGCCGATCACGATGGCCTGTCGTTTCTTCATCGGCTCAGCGCCCTCGCACCGGGACCGCCGACCTGGTAGATACGCAGCGCGTGGTCCACGTCGCCGAAGCCCGCGGCGGCGGGTGAGAAGTCGATGTTCTCGCGGGTGCCCAGGCAGAGGAAACCGCCGCGCACCAGGCTGTCGCGGAACAGGCCGAGCGTGCGGTCCTGCAAGGTATTCGTGAAATAGATGAGCACGTTCCGGCACAGAATGAGGTGCGCTTCGCAGAACACTTCGTCGGTCACCAGGTTGTGGTTGAAGAACGTGACGTTGCGACGGAGCCGCTGGTCGAGCTTGATGAAGTCGTAGCGCGCGCTGTAGTAATCGCTCAACGAATGGCTTCCGCCAGCTTCGATGTAGTTGCGCGACCAGTCGCGGGCCTCGCGCGTGGCGTAGATGCCGTCTGCCGCGATGGCCAGCGCCGTGTCATTGAAGTCCGTGGCATAGATTCGCGAGCGCTCGTACAACCCGGCTTCCTCAAGAAGAATGGCCAGCGAGTAGACCTCCTGCCCGTGTGCGCAGCCAGCCTGCCAGATGTTGATCTCCGGATACGACGCGAGTACGGGAAACACCTTGTCACGCAGCGCACGGAACACCGGCGGGTCGCGGAACATCTCCGAGACCGGAACGGACAGGCCCTCGATGACACGAGCGACGAACCCCTCCTCGTGCAACAGCCGGCTGTTGAGCCCACTGATCGAAGATGTGTCGTGCGTGCGCACCAGCTGCTGCACGCGGCGTTTCAGCGAGGCAGGCGCATACTCGCTGAAGTCGTAGCCGTGGCGCAGTTGCATGGCGCGCACGAAGAGCTGGATCTCGATGTCTTCGACGTCCACCTCAGCTCCTGGTCGGCAGCCACACGCGGATCATCGACAGCAGGCGGTCGACATCGATCGGCTTGGACAGGTAATCGTTGGCGCCGGCGTCGAGGCATTTTTCGCGGTCACCGCGCATGGCCTTGGCCGTGAGCGCGATGATCGGCACCTGCGCGACGTCGGGTCGTGCACGGATGGCGCGCATGGTGTCGTAGCCATCCATCACTGGCATCATGATGTCCATGAGGACCAGCTCGATGCCCTTGTCGGTGTCGATCGTATCGAGTGCCTTCTGCCCATCCKGGGCCATGACCACGTCGATGCCCTTGGCACGCAGCACCTTCGACAAAGCGAAAAGATTCCGCATGTCGTCATCGACAAGCAGCAGCCGGCGACCGCGCAGGCTGGCCTCGTCCACGCCTCCCGCCGCCGTCGTGGCTTCGTCGCGCGCACCGCCGCCGTGGCGGATCGAATGCAGGAACAGGCTGACCTCGTCGAGCAGGCGGTCCGGCGAACGCGCGCCCTTCACCACGATGCTGTCTGTGTACTGGCGGATCTTCATGCTCTCTTCGCGGCTGAGGTCGCGGCCCGAATAAACGACGACCGGTGGCGTATGTCCGCCGCGCGCGAGATGTTCGAGGAACTCGATGCCGGACATGCCGGGAAGGCCGAGGTCGAGCACGATGCAATCGAAGGCGGTATGCGTCGTCTTCTCGAGGGCTTCCTCGGCCGAGCCGGCTTCCTCGATCACGACCGAGTCGTCCTTGAGCAGGGTGCGTACGGCCGTGCGCGCGCTGGCGTCGTCGTCAATCACGAGCAGGTGGCGGGTGCGCCCCTCGGCGAAGTGCAGCATGCGGTCGAAGGCGCTCGCGATCGATTCGCGGCTGACCGGCTTGGTGAGGAAGCCGACGGCGCCGAGTTCGAGCCCGCGCGTGGCATCGTCGGTTGCCGAAATGAAGTGCACGGGAATGTGTCGGGTGGCGCCATCGTTCTTCAGGCGCTCGATAACCGTCCAGCCATCCATGCCGGGAAGCATCACGTCCAGCAGGATGCCTGTGGGGCGATAGCGCTTCGCAAGCGCGAGCCCGGACTCGCCGTCGCCGGCGGCCAGGACGCGATGACCCTTGCGATGGACCATGTCGGCAAGGATCCGGGCGAAGGCGGGATCGTCCTCGACCACGAGGATGACGGTGTCGCCGGGACTGATCGACAGGCGATCGTCGGCGATGGTGTCGGCGAGCAGGCCGGGTGAGAGCGGCAGGGTCGCTTCGGCAGCGGCCTGCTGGAGCGGAACGGCGTCCGCCGTACGGCCCGTGTCGGGGGCGTCTTCGGGCAGATAGACGGTAAACGTGCTGCCGTGACCCGGCTCGCTGGCCAGGACGATGTCGCCACCCAGGAGCATCGCGATGCGACGGGAGATGGCCAGGCCCAACCCCGTGCCGCCGTACTGGCGGCTGGTGCTGGCGTCGACCTGCTCGAACGCATGGAACACACGCTGCATCTTGTCGGCGGGAATACCGATGCCGGTATCGCTCACCGTGATGGCGATCGTCGTGGCCGGAACCAGGCCGGACGGCAGGTCGGCTCCTGCCGCCGGACGCGAGACATGCAGGCCGACCGTGCCGGCGGCGGTGAACTTGAACGCGTTGCTGAGCAGGTTGTTGGCGATCTGCTCGAGCTTGGCGCCGTCCGTGCGGATGCTGGCGGGTAGTCCCGACGCCACCTCCACGCTGAACGCCAGCTTCTTTTCCTGGGCCACGTGGTTGAACGTGCGGGCCAGGGTCCTTGCCAGGTCGGCAAGCGGGAAGGCGTCGACCACCAGTTCCATCTTGCCGGCCTCGACCTTGGAAAGGTCGAGGATGTCGTTGATCAGCCGTAGCAGATTGGAACCGGCGTCATGGATGATTCGCGCCGACTCGACCTGTTCACCGGAGAGGTTCTCCTCGTCGTTGTCGGCCAGGCTACGCGAGAGGATCAGCAGGCTGTTGAGCGGYGTGCGCAGCTCRTGCGACATGTTGGCGAGGAACTCGGACTTGTACTGGCTGGCGCGGGCCAGTTCCTCGGCCTTGTCCTGGGTGTCCTTCTGGAGTGCTTCCAGAGCGTCTTTCTGTTCGTTGAGGGTGACGCTCTTCTCGCGCAGTTCTTCGTTCGAGGCGTGCAGTTCCTCGGTCTGTACACGCAGTTCTTCTTCGGACGCGACCAGTCGCTGCGACTGTTCCTGCAGCTCGGTGGTCTTGGTCTTCAGTTCCTCGTTGGTCGAGCGCAGGTCTTCCTGCTGGCTACGCAAGGCCTCCTCTGAGGCACGCAGCTCGTCGGCCTGGCACTGGGTCTGCTCGAGCAGCGCGTGCGTGCTGAGGGCGAGACCGAGGTTTTCCAGCGAAAGCGCGACGATCGGCATGAGCTCTTCGAGCAGGCGACCTTCGAGCGGGGTGAGGTGCGCGAAGCTGCCGATCTCGACGACACCGAGCAGGCCGTCGCGCGAGCTGACCGGCAGCACCACGATACTGCGGGGCGCACCTTCGCCCGTGCCCGAATGGATGCGGGTGTAGTCGTCGGGAACATCCTGCAGCACGATCGTGCGCCGCTCGACGGCCGCCTGCCCGACCAGGCCCTCGCCCAGCCCGTAGTCGGCGGTGACGTGGCGGCGTTCCTTGAAACCATAGGTTCCAAACCGTTCGAGGCGTGCGGTGTCTTCGCGGAACAGGTAGAAAACGCCCAGTCCGGCCTTCATCACCGGCACCAGTTCAGTCACCAGCACGTCGGCGAACTCACGGTATGTGGTGGTGGCCTGCAGCTTGTTGGAGATCGCGGTCACCGTGGACTTCAGCCAGGTCTGTCCGGCCGTCTCGATCGCCATCTCCTTGAACACCTGCAAGGCGCGTGCGATCTCGCCGATTTCGTCGCGGCGGGTGAGCTGGCGCACTTCGATGCCGTGGTCGTGCGCGGCAAGGCGCGACATCAGTTCCGTCATGCGGACGATCGGCCGGGTGATCAGGCGGAAGGTCATCCCGATCACGAAAAGGCCGAAGGCCAGGCAGGCCAGCAGCGAGAGGATGTCGATGTACTTGGTCGCGGTGAGCACGTCGTCCAGCGCGCCGTTACGTTTGTCGAGCAGCACGCGTTCCGTGGCCGACATCTCATCGATCAGCTTGCGCACGTCGGTCATCAGGACGGTGCGATGGCCGAGGTAGTCGTGGCGGATCGACTCGCGGGCCAGGGCGCCTTCGGGCGTGGCGGCGTTACCGATGGCGCGGGTGGGCTCGAGGGCGTACTTGGTCACCTCGACCTTCCAGCGGTCGAGCATGTCCTGCAGTCGGTCGATGCGGGACTGCTGCAATGGATTGTCGGCGGTCAGCTGGCGCAGCGTGGCCATGCTCTTTATGAGATCGCGGTCGGCGGTCTCGAAGTCGGAATACTCGGCATCGGACTGGTTGAGCAGGTAGCCGCGGGCCGCGACCTGGCGCGACTGGGCGCCGTCGTTCACGTCGGCCAGGGTGATCAGCACTACGTAGGTATGCCTGGACCAGTCCCGGGTGTCGTTTTCCCGCCAGAGGGAAGCGAGGTTGGCGACGCAGGCCGCCACGAAAAGGGCCAGCAGGGCGCCGATGGCGATGACGATCTTTCGCTGCAGGGGTTGGTCGGCGAGCCAGCTACGCTTCTTTTCGTTGGAGGACATGCGGTGACCGATTGGGGGTTCAGGAAGTAACAATGCCATCGTTCCGTGGCGTTCTGCACTTTAACGGCCTTTGCTCAGCCGGGTTGAGGGCCAGGCCTTCGCCACGGCGGCGGCACCAGGCTGCCGCGGCGGACCGCCACGGCAAGACATACGGAGGTTACGATCGAACAGATGCACAGGGCGACGATGGACGCTTCGGCGCCGAATGCGCCTCCCGTGAGCCAGGTGGGCCCCTGCATGTGAGAGGCGAGCAGGCCGCGCTGTTCGAAACCCGAGACAGGGATACCGTAGAACGGCCCCTGGGCCACGTTCCAGGCGGCATGGGCGCCCATGCAGACCCAGAGCGACCGGGTCACGTGGTAGAGCAGACCGAAAAGCAGGCCGGCCTCGAGTGCGATGGCCAGGGCACTCCACGGGGTCGCGTTGGGGTTCCACAGGTGCAGGCCGCCGAACACGGCGGCTGAAATCAGCAGAGCCGCCCAGGTGCCTAGGCCTTCCTCGATGATGCGGAAGAGCACGCCGCGACTGACGATCTCTTCGCCGATACCCGCGCCTGCGCCCATGACGAGGATGGGCCCGACCCAGTCGACATCGTGGTTCAGGCCGACGACGACGAAGGCGCCCAAGGCCCATAGCGCGGCGACGACCAGGGAGAAGCAGAGCGCACCGCCGAGAAGTCCCATGAGCAGGTGGGGGACCGCCTTGCCGGGCGCGAGTTCGTCGAGCCTGCGTCGCTCCACCACCTTTGCCAGCAACCCGTACGCCAGCATGAACGGCCACAGCCGCAGGGCCTCCATCAGCAGCGTGGTATCGCGAAAAGCGACGAAGCCGGGCGGCAACCCGAGTGCACTCCACACAGGGCGCCCGATCCATTGGAACGTCTTCAGCAACGTGAAGAAGACGATGAGCCTGCCCGGCGGGGATCGGAGCAGGTGGGCCAGGCGGCCCGATGGTGTGACGGCGGTCTCGGCGGCGAACATGGATGTCTCGACGTGGGGCTTGCGGCCGCAGTCTACGCAGGCATGATGGTGCTCCGATACAAGAAGGCCGGCGGTACGTCCGCTAACGTGGCAGCCGCGGGCTGTCGCGCCCGATACCCACTGGAATTGCACGATGGCCATACCGTCCGAAAACGATCCGTCGAGTCCGATGAACCGGCGTGAGCAGACGTTTCCTCACCTCAACGAGGAAATGTCCGCACGGCTGGTGAAGTACGGCGTCGAGGAGGTCGTGCCCGCCGGCACCATGCTGTTCCGCCGGGGCGAACGCCGCGTCGATTATTTCTTCGTCATCGAGGGCAGCATCGAGGTCTACGACACGGCCGAGGACGGCACGCCGAACGTCTTCGTGGTGCATGGTCCCAACCAGTTCACGGGCGAGGTGGATCTCTTCAGCGAACGCAAGATCATGGTCAATGGCCGGACGGCGGCTGAGACTCGCCTGGTGCGCATGAATCCCGGCGCCTTCCGCAAGCTGGTCTCCGGTGAGCCGGATATCGGCGAAATCATCATGCGCGCCTTCATCCTGCGTCGCGTGGGGCTCATCCAGAGTGGCCAGGGCGGTGTCATCCTGGCCGGCTCGGCCCACGCCGCGGACACCGCGCGCCTGCGCAGCTTCCTCATCCGCAACGGTTACCCCTACCGACTGCTCGACACGGACATCGACGAGGACGCCAGGCACCTGCTCGACGGATTCGGACTCGATCCCAGTGAATGCCCAGTGGTGATCATGCCGGACCGGCGCGTGCTGCGCTGTCCGACCAATGGCGCGCTCGCGGACGACCTCGGCATCAGCATCGAGCTGGACAAGGATCACGTGCATGACGTGGTCGTGGTCGGCGCCGGTCCGGCTGGGCTGGCCGCGGCGGTCTACGCGGCTTCGGAGGGCCTGGATACCCTGGTCATCGAGGCGCTCGCACCGGGCGGGCAGGCGGGCACCAGTTCGAAGATCGAAAACTACCTTGGATTTCCTACCGGCATCTCGGGCCAGGCACTGTCCGGCCGAGCGCAGGTCCAGGCGATGAAGTTCGGCGCGCACATGGCCATTGCACGCTCGGTGGAAAGCGTGGACTGCGGTCGGCACCCCTACCGGCTCAGCCTCGACGACGGCAGCGTCGCCTCGGCCCGTTCCATCGTCATCGCCACCGGCGCTCGTTATCGGAAGCTCGAGCATGTCGACTACGAGCGTTTCGAAGGGCAGGGCATCCACTATGCGGCGACCGCCATGGAGGCGCAGTTATGCGCGGGCGAGGAGGTTGCCGTGGTCGGTGGGGGGAACAGTGCGGGCCAGGCCGCCATGTTCCTGGCACGCACCGTCGCGCACGTTCATATCCTCGTCCGAGGCAACGGGCTGGCGGCGACCATGTCCGACTATCTCGTGCAGCGCATCCTGCAGTCGCCACGAATCACCCTGCACGCGCACTGCCAGATCGACCACCTCGACGGCGACACGTATCTGCGCGAGGTTGGCTGGGCGTGCGAAGTCGATGGCACGCAGGAGCGCAAGAAGATCGGTGCCCTGTTCGTGATGATCGGAGCCGAACCGAACACCGCCTGGTTGCAGGGTTGCCTGGATCTCGACAAGAAGGGCTTCGTGCTCACCGGTCGCGATGCGGACGGCTATGCCACGCCTTCGCCGTATGCGACGACGCTGCGCGGCGTCTTCGCTGTTGGCGACGTCCGCTCCGGTTCCGTGAAGCGTGTCGCTTCGGGCGTGGGCGAAGGTTCGGTGGTCGTGCAAGCGATCCATCGCTTCCTCAACCCCGCACCCTTGTAACCGCCAGCTCTTTGTAGGAGCGGCTTCAGCGGCGATTGGGTGCTCGCGCTACCCTTGCCCGCTATCGCGGGATCGCCGACGAATCGGCTCCTACAGTTTCGTTGTTACACGTCGACCGAGGCGGCGTGTTCGCGCGTGGCGGCGAAGCGCACCGTGGGCCAGCGTTCCTGGGCGAGCTGCAGGTTCACGCGCGTCGGTGCGAGATAGACCAGTTCGCCCGCGCCGTCGATGGCCAGGTTGCCAGCATTCTTTTCCCGGAATTCCTCGAGCTTCTTGGGGTCGTCGCAATGAATCCACCGCGCGGTGGAGACGCCGACCTGTTCGAACGCGGAGTCCACGTTGTATTCGTCTTTCAGGCGGTACGCGACGACATCGAACTGGAGGACGCCGACCGCGCCGAGGATGAGGTCGTTCGACATCAGCGGACGGAAGAACTGCGTGGCCCCTTCTTCGGAGAGCTGTGCGAGACCCTTCTGCAGCGCCTTCATCTTCATCGGATCGCGCAGGCGCGCGCGACGGAAAAGCTCCGGCGCGAAGTTAGGGATGCCGGTGAACGAGAGTGCTTCGCCTTCGGTGAACGTGTCACCGATGGTGATGCTTCCGTGGTTGTGCAGGCCGATGACATCACCCGGGTAGGCGCGCTCCACGATTTCGCGGTCGGAGGCCATGAAGGTGAGTGCGTTGGCGATGCGGACCTCCTTGCCGGTGCGGGTCTGCTGCATCTTCATGCCGGCGGTGTACGTGCCCGAGCACACGCGCATGAAGGCGACGCGGTCGCGGTGCGCCGGATCCATGTTGGCCTGGATCTTGAAGACGAAGCCGGTGAGCTTCTCTTCGTCGGGCTTTACTTCGCGCGTGAGCGTGTCGCGCGGGCGTGGCGACGGCGCGTGTTCGACGAAGAAGTCGAGCAGCAGCTGCACGCCGAAGTTGTTCACGGCCGAACCGAAGAAAACCGGTGTCTGCTTGCCAGCAAGATAGGCTTCGATGTCGAACGGATTCGAGGCGCCGATCACCAGTTCGAGTTCTTCGCGTAGCTCGTCCAGCGCGGACTGACCGATGCGTTCGGCGAGTCCCGGGTGGTCGAGTCCCTTGAAGATGGTCGACTCCTGTCGCGTGGCGTTCTTGCCCGGCTCGAACACATGCACTTCGTCGAGCAGCACGTGATACACGCCCTTCAGGCGCGAACCCATGCCGATCGGCCAGGTGAGTGGCGCACAGGCGATGCCGAGCACCGATTCGACTTCGTCGAGCAGTTCGATCGGCGAGCGGCCCTCGCGATCGAGCTTGTTGATGAAGGTCATGATCGGCGTGTCGCGCAGGCGGCAGACTTCCATCAGCTTGATGGTCCGCTCCTCGACGCCCTTGGCGCAGTCGATCACCATCAGCGCCGAGTCGACCGCGGTCAGCACGCGATAGGTATCTTCGGAGAAGTCCGCGTGGCCCGGGGTGTCGAGCAGGTTCACGATGGCGTCGTCGTACGGGAACTGCATGACCGACGAGGTCACCGAGATGCCGCGTTCCTTTTCCAGCGCCATCCAGTCCGAGGTGGCGTGGCGCGCGGCCTTGCGGCTCTTCACGGAGCCGGCCATCTGGATCGCGCCGCCGAACAGCAGCAGCTTTTCGGTGAGCGTCGTTTTTCCCGCGTCAGGGTGACTGACGATGGCGAAGCTGCGCCGACGGCGGGTTTCGGTGAGGTGTGAGGACATGTTTTCAGGCCGGGATCGATAGGCTAACCGCTTATTCTATCAGCGAATTGACCTGCGCGAGCCGCCTCGGCGGCGAGGCTCTATGTAGGAGCCGATGCATCGGGGATCCCGCGGCAGCGGGCCGGGATGAGGCGAGGACCCAGGATGAGGCGAGCACCCAATCGCCGATGAATCGGCTCCTACAGGGATTTGCGGCCACCTCGGAAAGGCCGTTCGTTAGCCCGGAAAGGCCACATCCAGCCAACCCGGCACCGGGATGCCCTTGCTGCGCAGGAACGTCGGGTTGAACAGCTTGCCCTGGTAACGCATGCCGCCGTCGCAGAGGACCGTGACGATGGTGTGGCCCGGGCCGAGCTCGCGGGCCAGGCGGATGGCGCCGGCCACGTTCACGCCGCTGGAGCCGCCCACGCAGTAGCCCTCGCGGTGGAGCAGGTCGTGAAGCAGGGGGACCGACTCATCGTCAGGGATCGACCAGGCGAGGTCGATCGGCGCGCCCTCGAAATTGGCGGTGATACGGCTGTTGCCGATGCCTTCGCTGATCGAGGTTCCTTCGCCCATCAGCTCGCCCGTCTGGACGTAGCGGGCGAAGATCGAGCCGGCGGGGTCGGCAAGGGCGATGCGGATATCGGGGCGGCGGCTCTTCAGGGCCCGGCCGACACCGGCGATGGTGCCCCCGGTGCCCGCCGCACAGACGAAGCCGTCGATCCGTCCGCCGGTCTGCTCCCAGATCTCCCGGCCGGTGTGGGCCTCGTGCCAGTCGCGATTGGCGGTGTTGTCGAACTGGTTGGCGAACCAGGCGCTGCCAGGGGTCGCGGCGTTCATCTCCTCGGCCAGTCGGCGGGCGGTCCGGGCGTAGTGGCCGGGATCCGTGAACGGAACCACGGGCACCAGGCGCACCTGGGCGCCGGCGACGTGGAGCGCGTCGATCTTCTCCCTGCTCTGAGTGTCGGGCATGACGACGAGGGTGCGGTACCCGCGGCTCGCGCCCAGGAGGGCCAGTCCGATACCGGTGTTTCCGGCCGTTCCCTCGACCAGTGTGGCGCCCGGCACCAGCAGGCCCTGTCGCTCGGCATCGTCCAGCAGGCCGAGCGCCGTGCGGTCCTTCACGGAGCCGCCCGGGTTCAGGAACTCGGCTTTGGCGAGGATCTCGCAGCCGGTCGCCTCCGAGGCGTGGCGGAGCCGAAGGAGGGGCGTATTGCCGATGGCGGCGGCGAAGCTGGCATGGGTGGTCATGGGCCCATGCTAACGCCTTCGTGGACCCTCGTGGCCGCCGGCGCTCTCTCTGTAGGAGCCGATTCATCGGCGAACAGACCTGGCTACGTAGACATGCCTGTTCGCCGATGAATCGGCTCCTACAAGGGCTTTCCCGCAAGCATTCACCGATATGCACATATCCGGACACAAGGACTTCTAGACATCTGGACGTCTAAACGGCTGTTGACAGTGTTCTGATCCGGGCGTATCTTCGGTTTCACTCATCGAGACCGGCTGAGGGACAGGCCCTTTGAAGCCGGGGCAACCTGCGGATTTCCGCGACGGTGCCAACTCCTGCGGGGCGTGTCTTCACGTCAGCCGATAGATGGGATGTCCTTGGCGGGCAGGCGTTTGCGCATCCGCTAAAGAGGCACCTCCGACTGCCGGTTCCCCGCGGGGCTCGATCCCGAACGCAGGAACCCGGACATGTCAGCAGAGCCCCTCACCGTGATCTCCCTCCCCGAAGCGGTCGTTTGCCCCGCGCCGCGCAGTGCGGCCGATCTCACCGAGCAGCGTGGTACTCGCCGGGTGTCGTTCACGCCGAAGTACGGCAGCGACGCTGTCGAGGTGGACGTCCACTACCTCTGGTGCGGCGCGCCGCATGCACCGACGATCATCGTGCAGGGCGGCATCTCGGCCGACCGCGATGTATGCACCGGTCGCGAGCGGTCCACCGGCTGGTGGCAGGAACTGGTCGGTCGCGGCGCCGCCGTCGACCTCGATCATTACCGCGTGCTGGCGATCGACTGGCTGGTACCTGCCGATCTCGGTGGCGCCGAATCGGTGTCGAGCGAAGACCAGGCCGCCGCGCTTGCGGTTCTCGTGGACGAGCTCGGCATCGGTCGCGTGCACGCGTTCGTGGGTTCCTCCTACGGTGCGATGACCGGCCTCGCGTTCGCGGCGAACCATCCGGATAAGCTGAAGTCGCTCATCCTTCTGGCCGGCGCCCACCGTCCGCACCCGCTGTCCACGGCGCAGCGTTCGATCCAGCGCAGCATCGTCCGCCTCGGCGTGGAGTCCGGCCGTACCGACGAAGCACTCGCCCTCGCACGTCAGCTCGCCATGACGACCTATCGGGGTAGCGAAGAGTTCTCCCGCCGTTTTGCCGCCGGGCCGGAACTGCGTGATGGTCGCTTCCACTTTCCGGTGGAGGATTACCTCGAGCACGCCGGCCGCCGCTTCGTCGAGCGTTTCGAGGCGGAGCGTTTCCTTGCGCTGTCCGAGTCGATCGATCTGCACGATGTCGCGCCGGAACGCGTCGCGGCACCCACGACTCTGGTCGGCTTTCCTTCCGATCGTCTCGTGCCATTGGCGGACCTGTGCGAACTGCAGCGCCGTCTTGCCGGCACCGCCACCCTCGAAGTCGTGGAATCGCCTTACGGCCACGACGCCTTCCTGAAAGAAACCGTGCAGCTCGCTCCCGTGCTGCGTCACGCACTCAACGACTGTCGCGGAGACCACTAAGTCATGACCGATTCCCGTCTTTGTACCCGCGCCGTGCGCGCCGGCATCGAATCCGATACGCAGCACGGCGCTGTCGTGCCGCCCTTGCACCTTTCCACCAACTACGCCTTCGAGGGCTTCGGCCGCAAGCGCGCTTACGACTATTCGCGCAGCGGTAACCCGACGCGCGACCTGCTCGGCGAAGCATTGACCGAACTCGAGGAAGGTGCGGGCGCCGTCGTCACCGGCAGCGGCATGTCCGCCGTGGCACTCGCACTCGAACTGGTTCCCGCCGGCGCGCTGGTCCTTGCTGCGCACGATTGCTATGGCGGTACGTGGCGCCTGCTCGATGCCTGGGCGAAGAAGGGCCGCTTCAGCGTCCGCTTCGTCGACTTCACCGACCCGACCGCGCTCGCCGACGGCCTCGCTTCGAAGCCGGCGCTGGTCTGGATCGAGACGCCGTCGAACCCGCTGCTGCGGATCACCGACGTGCGCCACGTGTCGCAGGCGGCGCACGCGGTGGGCGCACTCGTCGTTGTCGACAACACCTTCCTCTCGCCTGCCTTACAGCAACCACTCAAGCTCGGTGCCGACATCGTCGTGCACTCGACCACGAAGTACATCAACGGTCATAGCGACGTGGTTGGCGGCGCCGTCATCGCGGCGGACCAGGCGGTCGCCGAACAGCTGAAGTGGTGGGGCAATTGCAACGGGCTAACCGGCTCGCCGTTCGACAGCTTCCTGACGCTGCGCGGCGTCCGTACCCTCGCGGTTCGCCTGCGTGCACACGAAGAGAACGCCCATCGTATTGCCGCGCGCCTCGACGCTCACGATGCCGTGTCGCGTGTGTATTACCCAGGCCTGACTTCGCACCCGGGTCATGCCTTGGCGCAGCGGCAGCAGAAGGGTTTCGGCGCGATGTTGAGCTTTGAGATTGCCGGCGGCAACGATGCGATCGAAGCCTTCGTCGACGGTCTGCGTTACTTCTCGTTGGCAGAATCACTGGGCGGTGTGGAAAGCCTCGTCGCTCATCCGGCCACCATGACGCATGCGTCCATGGCGCCCGAAGCTCGCGTCGTTGCGGGCATTTCGGACAGTCTCCTGCGTTTGTCGGTCGGCATCGAAGACGGTGACGACCTGCTGACCGACCTCGATGCCGCGCTTGCCCGCGCCGCCGCGGTCGCTTCGGTCACCTCGAAACGCAAGGTCGGCGCATGAGCGCGGTGGTCGCGTCGCCTATCGTCGCGGTGCCTCCGCGAACAGCCGTCGTGCTACTTGGCACCGGTGTCGTCGGGAGAGCCTTGCTCACCTTGTTGGCCACGCCGGCGGCACGCTCCCTGCGATTGGTCGGCGCGGCGAATTCGCGTCGCCAGCACGTGCTGGCGGACGGYGTCGTTCCCGCCGAAGTGGCCGAGCGGCTGAGCAAGGGCAGGGACGGGCGCGAGAATGCACCGCTCCTTGCCGCGCTCGACCAAAGCGGCGCAGCGCGCAAGGTGGTGATCGATGCCACGGCCTGCACCATCGAAGCCAGCCGTCACGCTGAGTGGCTGGCGGCGGGATATCACGTCGTCACCGCGAACAAGGCGCTCGCCGGCGGCCAGTTGTCGGGATGGCGTGCCCTCCAGGCCGCCGCGGCGAATGGCAGCGTGTATGGCGACGCCGCTACGGTCGGAGCTGGGCTGCCAGTGTTGTCGACCCTGCGTCGCCTGCGCCAATGCGGTGACAGCCTGCTCACGCTGGAAGGTGTCTTCTCTGGCTCGCTCTCGTGGCTGTTCAACCAGTACGACGGTAGTCGTCCGTTCTCCGCCTTGCTTCGGGATGCGCGTCGCCTCGGTTTCACCGAGCCGGATCCGCGCTCCGATCTTTCGGGCGAAGACGTGGCGCGCAAGCTTCTGATCATCGCGCGCAACGCAGGCTTCTCGTTGGGTAGCGAGGAAGTGGAAATCGAAAGCCTCGTACCCGAAGCGCTTCGCACGCTCGACACGAAAACGTTCCTCGATCGCCTCGAAGAGCTGGACGAGCCGCTACGTCAGCGCCAGGCGGTTGCCAAGGCGAATGGCAAGGTGCTGCGCTATCTCGCACGCCTGAATCAACGCGGTCGTGCCCGCGTCGGTTTGTTCGAAGTCGGTCCCGAGCATCCCGCATCGCGCCTGTCAGGCACGGACAATCAGTTCGCGCTCACCACCACGCGCTACCACGCCACGCCGCTGGTTATTCAGGGGCCGGGCGCCGGTCCAGAGATCACGGCGCAGGCGTTGCTGGGAGATGTGCTCGCCTTGTAGTGATTCGGACCTTCCATGTATGCGGAGTGCGTGTCAGTCGAGACCGCGCGTTTACGTCAGCTTTGCCGCCGAAGCTCGCGATGACCTTGCAAGACACCCCATGCAAGAGTAGATTTCATTGCGAGATCTGACCGGTGGCCGGTCCACCTACTAGGATCTCTCCGGGGCGCTCTCAAGCGCCCCTTTTTTATAGCCGCACGATGCCCTGCGGATCTC